>NZ_JAHDIW010000030.1:0-18109 GCF_018531165.1 Geobacter grbiciae
TGCTGCTGTTTCATGTTTACCTCCCTCTCGGTAGTTTACCAAGCGGGAGTGTCCATCGTCATCAGGATACCTCACTTTGCCCTCTGCTCATCGGTTGTTCCGACCTTCTTGAGCGATGCATCAAAATGCTCCTTCATTTTCTTGGCATGATCGCCATGCGAGCCGTGATGCTTACAGGCTGCCAATGTTCCGCTCGCGAGAACAACTGCGAGAATCGCTGCAACAGCTTTCATTCCGCTTTTCATAGACTACTCCTTTCGTTCTGATGTGAGGTATCGCGATGAGGTCAGTCTAGCCACAACACGTAAAAAAAGTATGTGGCAAATGTAAAAAAAGCGTAAATAACTGCAGCAAATTCCTGCAATTTGATATCGTTTGTAATCATAAGGAGTTGTTACGATGAATGATAAACGACAGAGACTGATTTTTCTGGTCGATGACGACACCAGGCTGCGGAAACTGCTGGTGAAGTTTTTGAAGGAGCATGGGTTTATCCTGCGCGAATTTCCTGACGGTTCGACGGTAACGGCTGCCATTGAAGCGGAGGAGCCCGACGCCGTCATTCTCGATATCATGCTGCCCGGTGAGAGCGGCTTGGACATTCTCCGCCGCATTCGTCAGGAATCGGCGGTGCCGGTAATCATGCTCACCGCCAAAGGGGAAGACGAAGACCGTATCCTGGGGCTGGAGCTGGGTTCGGACGACTACTTGCCCAAGCCCTTCAACCCGCGGGAGCTCCTGGCACGGCTCAATGCAATAATGCGGAGAGCAGCATCCGCACAGGACGTCAAGGTGCTTTCCACAGATACGATGGAAGCCGCAGGTATTCTCCTCAACCGGAACCGGCGTACGGTCAGCTCGGGAGGAACGGAACTGGCGTTGTCCCTCACTGAATTTAAGCTTCTGGAGGCGCTGATGAGCCGTCCGAACATGATCCTGTCCAGAGACGAACTCCTAAACTATGCCCGCGGTAAGGACTTCGGCCCTTTTGATCGGAGCATAGATGTCCACATTGGAAAACTCAGGACCAAAATCGAATCCCTCCCGGGAGCAAAGAAGTGCATAAAGACCGTGTGGGGATCAGGGTACATGTTGGAGGATCTGGGATGATGCGACGCCTCTACTTCAAGATACTGCTCCATTGGTGCGTTGCGCTCATGGTGACGGCGATACTGGCCTTTGCTCTGGTATTCCTGCTGGTCAAGGACGGCCACCACGCCTCGGTCACGGCGTCCGTCGGACGCACGACCTTGATCGCTCGAGATTACGTCGAGGCTGCATCGGCGGGAGGCACCGCCCGGGACGAGGAGCCCGGAGCCGTGCTGCGGCGGGCCGTACGGCAGGTGGCCCAAAGCGTCCACGCCAAGGTGTGGATCAGCCGGACCGACGGCATCCTTCTGGCCGCCTCCTTTCCGGGAGAGGTCAAGGTTCCCTGGGATGCTCCCGGCCTGTCCGGCCGCTACGGGGATGCGACCGTCATCGTTGAGGCCGGTCCGAACCGGCTCTCCTACGCCACGGTTCCCCTGACCCCCGGTACCAGGGGGGCAGAGCGGGCCTTGCTGCACATCCTCACGGAGCGCGAACCGGGACGGTTCCCCCACGGCGCGTTCGCAGCCGGGTTGACCCTGATCTGCGTCGTGGTGGCGGCCATCGCCGTCCCCCTGTCCAGGCATATCACCAAGCCTCTGAACCGGCTCCATGAATCGGCGCTTCGCATTGCGGGAGGTGATCTTTCCGCCCGTGCCGACGTACAGGGAAAAGATGAAATCGGCAGGCTCGGCCTGGCATTCAACAGCATGGCGGAAACGGTTGAACGGATGATCCGGGCGGGAAAGGAGCTTACCGCCAATGTTTCGCACGAGTTGCGCAGTCCCCTTGCCCGCATCAGGGTTGCGGGAGAGTGCCTTAAGAATTCTGTAGCACGGGGTGACACGTCCGATTCCGCGGAGCTGCTGGAGGGTATGTGGGAAGACATCGCCGAGGCGGACCAGTTGATAGGGCGTATCCTCGATTATTCGAAACTTGACCTGCACGAACCTGTTCCTGTAACCACGCAGGTCTGGCCGGCAACGATCCTGGATGGGCTCCTCAAGGCCATGCGCCCCCAATTCAAAACAAAAGAAATTACGGTTGAAATCGAGGTCGAACCGCAACTCTCAGTTGCAGGAGATGAGGAGTGGTTGAGAGTGGCCTTTAAGAACCTCCTGGAAAACGCAGCACGATATACGTCGGAAGGGGGACGGGTACGGATATCGATGCACTCAGAGAATGACGCAGTTATGCTAGAAGTGACAAACTCGTCTTCTCCGCTTTTAGCGGAAGACTTGGAGAGGATTTTCAATCCGTTTTACAGGGGAAAGGGGGCAACGGGTGAGGGAACCGGCCTCGGCCTTGCGATCACAAAGAAAATCATCGCGCTCCATCAAGGGGATATCGGAGCGAGAAACACACCACAAGGGTTTCAAGTCTGGCTTCGGCTGTCGAGATTCACGGGGGAAGGTTCTATTTGACCAGTGGTAGAATAGATTTAAGACCCCCGTATCAAATTTGATGCAGTGATCGATTTCTGCCTGCCATTTCAACGAATTAAGGCGAAAACGCCCCCCCCAACAACGCGTTTAATATATCCATCCTATCTGAAGTAAAATGCGCGTTGTCTCCTTATCTTCAGTTTCTGACTTCTCACCACCAAACTCTGGCAATTTGAGTTTTAACAAAAAACTCTTGTAGTTACAGGGTACTACCCTTTAACGGCAGGCAACCATGGATAGTCCTTCAGGTGACTTTCCAACTCTTCCCTATCGTAGCGGTTCGTACGACGAATGATGCTGATCGAGATGATGGCAATTGGCAGAGTGAAGATAAAGATGCCGGTCACGGCCATGAGCCGTTCTCCGATCAGAAGCGCGACGGAAATATTGAAGACGATCACCGACAGGAAGAGTATTGGCCCGAATAGGGAGCGGAATGGGATGTTCACAACCCCAGCCGGCTTCTCCCGTCTCTGTTCCGACAGTGCGTTGATGAGTTGCAGAGCAAGAATCATCAGCACGCTCACAATCCACCAACCAAAGTAGTTGGACATTGGAACACCAAAATGGAATCCCGGTTCATTGTAGCCGTAGATCTGGCCGAGAAACCAGCGCTTCCCCTGAAGGGCAACCGGATCGGTGACAATGTCGAGGAAAACGGTAAACAGGGAGCCAAGCATGAGGACTGATAGGGACCTGCGTATAGATCGGGTTTCCAGGGTCACCAGGTTCCAGCGCCATGCTCTGATAGGTGATACGACCAACAATGCCGTGGCGTAGCTGCAATAGACGAGGAATACGTAAGAGAGGGAGTCGAAGAAGGGCACTCCGGCGATCCAGAACTCCCGGTCTTTAGTGGCATCGATGTAGTAATACCAACCATACGGAAAGCCCGTGTTGATGGAACAGACCTCGGAGGTAAAAGAGATGATGTAGCCGATGATGGTGAACCAGATAGTCGTACGCCAGCCAAGGTGCATGACAGCCGCCACCAGATAGGCCACCAGGAAGGCAAAAACGTACGGGCGCATAGTTATGGTGCCAATGGCTATGTGGAAAAAGTGATCCATGAAAACAAACCTGTGTATCGTCTTTCTTCTGCTAGAGTACCTGCCCCAAGAGGACTGAATAAGCACAGACGAGAGAGATTGTAGTGTACAGATAACGAAAATAATTATCGTGTCTTAGATGACCAAAGTGATTTACACCAAGTTTTTAAGCGCTGACATTTTGCACCTAAAAACCTACAAAGAGGAGTTTGACATTCTATTAAGCCTATAGCCAAGAATACAAGGATAATAATGATAATAATTACAATAGCTAGCATACATTACCCCTTCCATTAGCCATATAGCAACTTCAACCAACGTATCAGCTAATCAAAAAAAAGCGTCTGGTTCGGTTTTCCTGGTTGTAATGACCACCCCACCGCAAGCTGCGGGAATATGACCCTGAAAGATTTAATATTAAGCCGGTCAGGTTCATCGCTCTTTGTTCTTTTCTCATTGCATCAATCGGTCACCAGCTTATTTTACGTTTAATGCTTTGCGCTTTTTCCCACAACTCTAAACCGGACACCCATGCCCTCCATTTTTCAATTTCCAGTGCTGCATAACTGTTTAAATCATCCAGTTTGGGTGGCAACATGGACGGCATGGCGAAACGACGAAATTCATTTGTCTCTGTCGTGGCTTCTATCTCATGAGCCGCTCGTTCTCGCGCATCCGAAACCAAAAAGTGAAGTCTGTTCAGGATATTGACCTCACTGGCTCCCGCATCCATATCAAGGGAAAGCAGATTCAAATGAGGATACATCTCCTTGAGCTTCTTCTCCATCCCTCGCCCGGTTATGTGGTTTGAAATGCAGCCGAACGGCTGTAGGCAAACAATGTCGCCAATTCCTTCCCTAAGCATGGCGATCATTTCTGCTGTCAGGAGCCACCCTTCCCCGAATTGGTTGGCTAGACTGACCACATCGCCGGTAATCTCGGAAAGTTCCCTGAGGTTGTGAGGCTTGCGGTAAAATCTGAATTCCTGCATGACCCGATCTATCTGACCAAGACGGAATTCCATATATATCTCAAGCAGCAGGTTTTTCATCCGATCCGCAAATGAACGTTTAAAAAATGCCTTCTGGTCGTACGTTTCGTTGATGAAGCGCTGGGCGAAAAAACTCTGCAAGGCGGGAAGGATTACTTCTATTCCCTGACCGGACAGCCAGTCAATGATATCCCCGTTGGAAAAGAAATTGTATTTGACAAATATCTCGCCCACGATCCCGATCCTGGGAACAGGCTTATCGTGAGTTTCCATCTGATTGAAATCAGCCACTGCCTTTTTGAGCAGATTGAGAAGGTACTGGTAATCGCCGTTTTCGATACCGGTTCCCATGGCTGAGAGATACTTACCGTGCAGTTTTCTGGCTGTGCCGGGCGTCTTTTCCCGCGCCATGCTGGACAGAAACATCTGGGTGAGAGGATCGGCAAAGATAACCCCCAAAGCAAGTTGCTTGACCAGCCCATTGGAATCAACCGGAAATCCCACTTTGGGATCAATCCCGTCGGCGAAGATCGGGATGACCTGAACATTGTCCAGGCCAAAGTCCACAAGCGCCTTCCTGACCAGAGAGAGATATGAGGATGCGCGGCATTGCCCGCCTGTCTGGGTCAAGATAACCGCCGTGCTTTCGGGATCGTAGCGACCCGACTGGAAAGCCTTGATAATGTCGCCGGCAACTAGGATGGCAGGGTAGCACATGTCGTTGTTGATGGTTTTGAGTCCCAGTTCGACCGTCTGCCTGTCCTGGGGCGGAAGTACCTCCACCTGCAAACCAAGCGGCCTGAAAGCAGCCGGGATCAGGGGGGAATAGAAGGACGAAAAAAATGGGGTAATCAGGGTTTTCTTTCCGTTTTTAGCCCTAACGGGATGATCTTTATTCTTTCTGGCTCCCCCTCTGGCCCGCAGGTTACTGTTACTGCATTGCATCGCCTCAAGCATTGAGCGCAATCTGATCCGGACCGCGCCAAGATTGTTGATGTCGTCCATCTTGATCACGGTATGGATATTGCCGCTGCTCCGCAGGATTTCTCTGGTTTCATCGGCGGAGACAGCGTCCGGTCCGCAGCCGAAGGAGGTCAACTGCACCATCCTGGCGTTTCGGTTTTGATTAACCCACATGGCGGCGGCGTACAGCCGGTTGGCATAACTCCACTGGGTCAGGACATTGACCTCTGCCAGGGAAGCGCTGTCGTTGGCAGCGAGAACAGCATGTTCGCTGACAACATCCACCCCCAGGTCGGTCAGAAGGTCGGGTACACCGTGGTTGACCAGCGGGTCCAGGTGGTAGGGCCGGCCGGCAAGAACAACGACCGTCCGTCCCGCTTTCTCCGCCCTGGTGAGCACTGTTTTGGCCTGCGCCCCGAGATGTTCCCGGTAAACCCTTTGAGCCGCTAACCCGTTTTTGACCCCCATGGAGACGGTCTTGTACTCTATGCCAAAAGACATGAAGAAGAGGTAGAGCTGGTCCCTTAACAGACCGGCATCCTTAAAGCTGATGGCCGGGTTGTCCAGGGGAATCCCAAATTTCTTCTCCGGATTGATGGCGCTTTTGATCAGATCGGGATAACCGGTCACCACCGGGCAGTTAAAGCTGTTCAGCGCATCTTCGAATTCATTTTGTTCATACACTACGGTCGGATAAAAGATTCGATCCACTTTTTTGTCAACAAGGTCGAATAGATGGCCGTGGGCGAGCTTGGCCGGGAAACAGATGTTTTCCGACATGACGCTGGCAGTGCCTTTTGCATAGAGTTTCTGGTTGGAAGGAGCGGAAAGCACCACCCTGAAGCCGCAGGTGGTCAAAAAGGCGTTCCAGAAGGGAAAGTTTTCATACATGTTCAGGCATCGGGGGATACCGTAGGTGAGGCGGGGTTTGCCGACCGGTTCCATATCGCGGTCAAACAGGAGCTTTATCTGTTTGTCGAGCAGATTTTTTCCTTTGTGTTTGGAATTTGGATTGTTGCTGAAATAGTGTTCGCAACGATTCCCCGTAAAAAAACGATTATGGTTGACAAACGTCAGTTCCAGTACCGCACAGCTGTTCTCGCAGCCGTTGCAGCGCAGCTCTCTTTTGGTAAAGGCGGCCTGAGCCTCCAGGTTGTCGAGGACAATCTTCTGAATAGACGCTCCTCGCGTGGCGCGATGCATGGATATTGCGGTCAGAGCCGCACCGTAGGCGCCCATCAGTTCCGAGATGTCCGGCCTGACCACTTCCTTGTTCAACAGGAGCTCTGTCGCACGTAACACGGCTGGATTACGGAATGTACCTCCCTGAACGACGATTTTACCCCCCAGTTGGTCGGTGTCTTTGAGCTGGAGTACCTTGAACAAGGCGTTCTTAACTACCGAATAGGCCAGGCCGGACGAAATTTCAGAGATGGAGGCCCCTTCCCGAAGAGCTTGCTTGACCTTTGAATTCATGAAGACGGTACAGCGGGTTCCCAGGTCAAAGGGTGCATTCTGCTCGCAGGCGATTTCAGCGAATTCCTGGACCCGATAACCGAGTGAATTGGCAAATGTTTCAATAAAGGAACCGCATCCCGACGAACATGCCTCGTTGATATGAATGTCGACTACGATGCGGTCAACGATGCTGATCGCCTTCATATCCTGCCCGCCGATATCCAAAATGAAGGAGACATCCGGATCAAACTGCTGCGCCGCCCGGCAGTGTGCCATGGTCTCAACTACCCCGTCATGTAGACCGAAGGCTGCCTTTATGAGGCTTTCCCCATACCCTGTGGCAGCCGACCGTATGATGCAGGGCTGGAGAGAGGTTGCGGCGAATGTTTCCCTTATTTCAGCCAACCCCTTTTTTACCGCCAGAATCGGGTCGCCGTTATTGGCGCTGTAATGCCCAAAGGCAAGCCGTCCCTCCGCATCGATAAGAACGATTTTGGTGGTGGTTGACCCGGAGTCGATACCCAGAAAGAGCTCTTTCTCTCCAACATAAAGCGGATCGACCCTAGGGATCCTGGCCTGTTCATGTCTTTTTTGCCATAACTCAAATTCCGCCTTGTCGGCAAACAAGGGCTGAAGTCTGATAGTCTGACCCTCTGTGCTAACGGCGGATTTGATTTCGGACTGGGATAAAAGGCTACCGATACGGGCACGAAAGGGTTCTCCGTTTCGGATCATGGCTGCGCCCATGGCCGGAATCAGTTCCGAACGATCCGGCAGAACCAGATCATCGGGATGCTCAAGCTCCAGCAGATCGGCAAAGGCCTTCCGCAGCCGGGGAATAAATGTCAGCGGACCGCCTCCCACGAGAATTTTTCTTTCCATATCCCGACCGCTGGATAAGCTGACTACCTGCATGGCTACTGCATGAAAGATGGAGGCAGCGATATCTTCATGAGAAGCATGACGGCTCAGCAGAGCCTGGATGTCAGTTTTGGCGAAAACTCCGCATCGCGAGGCAATGGGAAAGAATTGTGTCGATTTTTCGGCCAGACTGTTCAAGTCCGACACGTCAACATTCAGCAGCACGGCCATCTGATCGATGAATGCGCCGGTGCCCCCGGCGCAGTTGCTGTTCATCCGGATGTTGGGACGGCCGTTATCGTCGAAAAAGATGATCTTAGAGTCTTCACCACCGATTTCAATAAAGGTTTTGACAGCAGGAAAGAATGTCCCGATGTAATGTGCGGATGCCACCACTTCCTGAACAAAAGGCACTTTGAATGCCTCGGCCACACCCATCCCCGCAGAACCGGTCAACGCGAGATCCAGTTCCACATCACCGAGTTCCTGAAGGGCCTCCCGGAAAATGCTTCGGGTCGTCTCCATGGTTTTGCCTTGATGACGACAGTAACGGGAAAAAACTAGTCCCCCCCCTTCGTTGATGATGACTGCTTTGACCGTTGTGGAGCCGATATCGATTCCGGCATAAAAGAAATTTATTCTCTTTCGCATCATATAAGTTTCTCTTCCGCCGTCGGACCGGCACACCCGTCAGCTGTATTTCCCGGTTTATCCTGTCTGTCCAAAGGCAGATAATCTCTAATCGTACAATAGGTGTCCACCAGGGAAACAATTAACGACTCTGGATATAGTGGGGGCACAAGGGTTAGCGGCCACATGTGCTTTTTAATGATGTCTTCTTCTATTTGAGAGAGGCGCGTTATCCGGCGGGCATTGTTCAGGGCGATGGTATGATGCCTGAATCCGTGCAGCCGCGGACCTTCACGCAGCCAGTCGTAAAAGAAGAGGTCATGCAGCAGCGCGCCCCGGATGATTGCTTCACCATCTAGGGAAAGTCGCCGACCCAGGAGAAAGCTCAGGTGGGCGACCTCCTTGACATGATACAGCCTCGTTTTTCCGCGGTGATGAGGATATTGGGACAGTCTCGCCACATCAGGGAGGGCAAGAACCGGCGTTGCCGCCTTTCTGAATTCCGCGTCAGCCAGGGCACTCTCTTCCTGCGTTATGCGGAAAAAGGTCCGGACTGCGGTCATCAGTAAATCCACTAGCATGAAGGAAAGCACAACCCCGGCGAAGGCGCTCTTAACAACGGGGACGAACTGACCGAGAAGAACACGATATGGCGGTACTACCAGATATTCAAAGGCAAAGGCCAGCGCTATCCAGTACAGCGAAAACTTGAGGCAGATATGCCCCTTATAATGGAAGCGCTCATCAGAATAGTCCCAGAGATGGGCGTGAAAAAGACGCTGGGCGATTACCCCCGAAAGCAGTTCGAGTCCGGTTGTGGCCACAAAATAGACCAGCGTCTTGACGGCAAACCCTGCGTCTGCCGTCTGCAGCAGGGCCGTCGCCCCCATGAGAACCAGGGCTCCCGTGCCATAAAGAATAAGATACGGGCCCTTCAAGAGGCCGGGGTTTACAAATCGTCCGGCACGAGATGAACGATAGGCAACCTCCAGTAACCACCCGAGAATTGCGAAACACGAAAAAGTAAAAAAATAGTCTATCATTGTCATCTTCAGTTGACCTTGCTCGCGACGGTCAACACCTTCAGCTGTTCAAGGGCGCACTCGTAGCCTATCTGAATAATCTCCTCGGCCCGATCAAACTCCATGAACCGCACGGCCCCAAGCGGCGGACGGATGATGAGGATATCCGGCATGTCCTGTCGCAGGCTGGCCTGGGTTATACGTGCCTGCATGATGTAGATTGAGGTCAACAGCACATCGAAGATGCCCGGTACCGGTTCTTTGTTCATCCATGCTTCGAATTGGACCAGTACCGGGCTTTCCATCGTTTTCAGGCTTGTCAGCAGGCGCGTCATGGTCTGGGCATAAGGCCTTCCGAATGGGCGTGGATCGGGGTGGGAAACTCGGCTTGCCACGATGTCGTGGTTGAGATCGACGGCAATGATCAGGTCGGCACCCATGGCGCGCACCACACTAACCGGCACCGGATTAACCAGGCCACCGTCAACCAGGACACGGCCATCGCTACGCACCGGCGTGAAGATGCCGGGCACCGAAATGCTCGCACGCACCGCCTCGATCAGGTCGCCTGTGCCGATTACTACCTCCTCACCACTCATTATGCAGGTAGCCACGGCGCGAAAGGGCATCGGCAGATCCTCGATGTTCGTAGCAGGCATATGAGTACGCACGAAGTCAGTGATCTTCTGGCCGTCAATCAATCCCGACCTGGGGAATACCGGGTCAAGCAAGGTGATAATGCTTTTCCAATCGAAATCGAGAAATCTCGCTGTCAATCCATCCAGCTTGCCAGCAGCGAAAACAGCTCCGATCAAGGCCCCCATACTGGTGCCTGCGATAACGTCGATGTTGATGCCAGCCTCATTGATGGCGCGCAAAACACCTATGTGCGCCAGCCCCCGCGCTGAACCACTGCCCAGTGCCAGGCCGATTTTGTGTCGTCGACCTGGGTCGTTATCTACTGACTTCCGAGTCATTGCGGTTTCTCCTTGCCCACTCTATTACTTTTCCAGATCGACACCAGCAACCATAGACCACCGATCATGGAACCGGAGAATCCTAATAAAGCGAAAAATGATAGTCCTATCAGACTGGGGCCACCGGTAACAGTCATGACGATGGAGGAACCAATGATCAGTGCCGCAACTACAATGCCCACTACCAACCGATTGGCCGCACTATCAAGCTGATTGCCAACTCGCTTCAAGTGAGTGACGTCAATGTGGATTTCCAGCCGGCCGCGCCGTGCTGAGCGTAACAACCGTGATACGTCCTGTGGTAGACTGGCGAGTATTGACAGTGTCTCGCCTGTTGTCTCCCAACCCCGTTTAATGATGGCTGCTGGAGTGTACCGAACTCGCATTGCTTCTTCCAGCAAAGGCATTGCTTCACCAGCCATATCGAAGCTCGGATCAAGTTCCCGCCCCATCCCCTCAAGCGTAATAAAAGCTTTGACCAACAGTGTGAGATCGGCCGGCAAGGTCAGATGATGTCGGCGGAGGATAGTTACCAGATCAGAGAGCATGGTTCCCAGGCTCAAATTTTTCAGTGCTACACCATGGTATTGATCTACGAAAGATTGAATTTCCTGTACTAGAGTGACCTCATCCACTGCACCGTCGCTCGCCCAATCAAGCATTACATTAGCGACGCGCTCCGGCTTTTGTCGCACCAACCCTAGCAGCAGGCGAACCAGTTGGTCACGACGCACTTCGGAAAGCCTTCCGACCATACCAAAATCAATGATGGCGATTCGGTTTCCTGGCAAATAGAACACATTGCCGGAATGTGGATCAGCGTGAAAATAGCCATCCTCCACAATCATTTTAAGCACCGCATGTGCGCCTCGACGAGCAAGAACTTTGCGATCAAGTCCAGCCTGATCGACCTCCTGAAGATCTCTTCCCGGGATTCCTGCAATAAACTCCTGCACACAGATGCGTTCGCCGGTCCAAGTCCAATAAACACGTGGGATTATGATCTGGGGCAATTCAGTATCGCAGTTGGCACCGTTGACATTGGAATTGTCATTATCGCGGTAACCGATGAAATTTTCAGCGATTCGCTCTGCATTGCGGCACTCAACAGCAAAATCGAGTTCCTGCCGGAGTGACTGGGTAAACTGCCCCACTACCTCCAGTGGACGGAAGGCGCGTAACTCCATACTTTCTGTTTCTGCAAACTGTGCAAGCCTTGCGAGCCAGCGTAGATCGGCTTCGATAATCGGACGGATACCGGGTCGCCGTACCTTTACTATCACCTCACTGCCGTCTTCCAAGCGAGCACGGTGCACTTGGGCTATTGAGGCAGCAGCCAAAGGTTCGGGGTTGAAATCAGCAAAAATACTCTCTGGCTGTGAGCCAAGGTCTTCCGTGAGTTGCCTGTGAACATCCTCCCAAGGTGCAGCGGGGGCACTGTCCTGTAACTTACTGAATTCGATTATCCATTCAGGTTCGAACAGGTCCACGCGTGTGGCGAGAATCTGGCCAAGCTTGACGAAAGTTGGCCCCATCTCCTCCAGCGCTAGACGTACCCGTTTGGGAGGTGACATATGTGCGAACTCTTCAGCAATATTCCAGCGCAACGCCCGTCCTGCGCGCTCCAGTGCGCTGGCCAGCCCCATCCTGCGTACCAGGTCGCCGAAACCATAGCGGACCAGGATCGATGCAATGTCATGCAGACGGCCGAGATCGCGTGCTGCTACCAACGTTTGCCACAGCATTAATTCACCTTGTCTTGTGACTGCCGGCAAGGTTTGACACTATCTGACAATCCGCTAAGTGCGCCAGCGGCAATTTGTCGCATAAAGTTTGACGTAGCTTGCGCCAGATTAAGGACCGTCGCGACCTGAGCTCGCTCCACATTTGCAAGCTGATGCGATATGATGACTAAACTATTTTTCACTTGTGCACCAAAGGTAGAACCATTAATTTGAGCATGCATAGCCAAGTCACGCAGGATTTCGCTGGCTGTATCTTTTAGCCCTATACCTGCGCCATGCAATGCTTCTAAATATATTGTCTCAAGGCTTTCCAAGCTGACACGGGCACCGGCGAGATCCCTATCGGGAAATTTTTGTGCATGACCGGCAGCTTCTTCCAATGCCAGTTTTGAGGCTTCGGCAAACTGTGCCAATGCTGCATCCAGCCCGGTAACGGCCTGTTTGAGACGTTCTCGTGCAGTTTCGGTTTGTGCTGCTGACTTTCGCAGTTCGTTTTGTGCTCCCTCTCGCGCACCCCTGAGTACTTCAGTTGCTATCTGTCGCAAAGATTCAATTTCGATCGAGCGTGTGCTGATTGCAGATACGGTAAATTTCCTGACCATTTCCTGCACGTCATTCCCTTGCTCAACGGCGTTGCGCACGTCGGACTCAAGATCACTGTTATCAATGTTGTCACCAAAAGTATCTTTATTCATGAAAGGGATCCTCCGTTCACTATTTTTCGTTATAGGGAATTTACTTTATCAATTGCAGTCCTCACGCCAGAGACATGATGCTTGACCGCATTCCGTCGCTTTCCCTTTGTCGAAGCAGGGAATGTTACTCTCCGCTGACTGAATGGCACGAATCAATTCACTTTTGTTCATCTTTGCCGACTGTACTCCCAGTTTCCTGGCGATTTGTTTGATTTTCTGAATTTCCATGATTTTTTCTCCTTTTTGAAATGTGTTAGCTACATCCTTCCACCACCAAGGCAGCCTGCCCTTTGGTTCGGAACCAGTTGAGTAACATCATTACTTGAACCTGTATTTGGTGAGCAGGTGAACAATATTTATAGGCAAGCCGGCCTGCGGATCTTGGGATGGATCTTGAGACAAATAAAATAGAGCCATCATAATGATTAGTATTGCTATGGCCCAATAAAGGGCGATTCTGGTATTTTTCACTACACCCTCCTTTCCGATAGTTTGTCTATCAATCACAATTCCCAGGCAATATTTGCCCAGAGCCATAAGAGGGAAACAGTTCCGGCATATATGGTACTTAATCATGAAATCTTTGGGAAAGACGGCAAAGTATGTATTTACGTCGTCCAATTATCTGCCTCCATACAACGACGCAGGACGACGGCGAAACGAGCGATTAGCCGCAGGTATGATGCACTCGTTTTTGCAGTGTTCTCATCACCACATTTGAATCAACAAGTAGACTGAATATACAAAACAAAATAAAGCGATTACTCCCAGTATAAATCCAGTGAGATCCCAGTCGAAAACAGGCTTATTTGATTCGTGATCAACTTCATACTTGTCTTCTGACATGATATTCCCTCACTTTATTGCCAAACCCAAAGAGTTATTAGTGAGTCTAAGGCATGTTTGAAAAGACACTGGTTATTACCATTTATGCTCAAATAGCAATAAAGGCATTACTCACAAACTAAGACACTAATAGTACAGTTATAAGCCGCCTACCGAATGTTTAAGGCGAATTCCAGCCATCACTGCATCATATCGTGCATTTGCGTGACTTGTTTCGCTTAACGTCCGCATTGTCTCGGCATCAAGTACCTCCGTATTCGTCGACAGTCCATTTGTGTATCGATCTCTTGCAACACGCAAATTCTCATTCGCCTGTGTTATTGCAGATTGTGTAACCTCAATTCGCTTAGATGCAGATTTCAAATCTAACCAGCTCTTACGAACTTGCAGACTGATAAGAGATAAAGTTTCCTTTTTCTGTTCTGTCACTGCAGAGGCCTGTTGTCCCAATGCACTTGCCCGGTTTCGAGAACTCCACCCATCAAAAATATTCCACTTTAACCCCACAGCAACAAGCCATTGCCCTTCAGGAGCGAGATATTGATTCTGAAGGTACTGATACCCTCCAGTGAGCCCAATCTGTGGCCATGTTTCTCTACTTACGACAACCGCTTGATCAAGAAGAGCCGTAGTTTGCTTCTCAATCATTTTCGGTTCAGTCCGGCTGCCTAGTGCCTGTGCATTCAGTGCGGTCAAATCCTGACTGGGCTGTTCAGGAGCAATTTCGTTAACCTCAACTGCCTGATCAAGAGGGCGTGACAACAGACGGTTGTATGCCGCTTTTGCCAGATTTTGAGCATTTTCAGCCTGCACCATCTGCTGTTGCGCATCAAGCAATGCTACTTCGACAGCAAGTTGTGCATTTCGAGCGACCATCCCTTGTTCCGCAAGATTGTCTACATCTTTTTTATGCGCTTCAAGTGATTGCTCATGACTTTTTGCGACGTTATATCCGCGTATAGCCCGCAAAACATTGACATACGCTTCAGCCACTTGAAGTTTCAGGTCACTTTCACTAGTTGCTTCTGAAAGTTTTGCGGCCTCTGCCGCAGACGAGGCGGCTGATATACCATGAGTAATCCGACCAGATGTAAACAGAGGAATCGTTACCATAGCCTGATGTAGACTCATGCCTTGTTCTGTTATAGGAATACGGAGTTGTTGCCCCATGAGATCAACTTTAAGTGACTGACGATCACTGGTTTCGACAAAACGTGAAGAAAGTTCAACGACAGGCAGACGGGACGCTTTAGCTGCTGATACTTGTATTTCTGCGGAAAGAGAGTTTGAGTGTGCAGATTTCAATGCATGATTGGCCTCAACAGCAGTTTTCCAGGCATCCTCTAGAGATTCACCAAATACAGGTGACTGCAACATAAATGACAGCATTCCAATGGCAAGCAAAACTCTATATTTCAATTGTAATAGCTTAAATTTTGTCATCTTTTTACCTGGCCTCCTCTATATGCTCAGCCGTTTTACCTGACATTTCCATTTTCTTTCGCAAGCCGACATACAACAAGAGCGGAACAACAAATATAGTTAGTATGGTTGATGCCGCGGTACCAAAGATAAGTGAAATGGCTAGACCGCTAAACACCGGGTCTGTCAACATAATCAAGCTTCCAAAGATAATTGCTAGCGCCGTCAGCGTAATTGGTCGCAATCGTACTGCTCCAGCTTCGAGTATAGCGTCGCGCAGAGTCATACCATGTTCGCAATAGTCATTTACGAAGTCGATTATGAGGAGAGAGCTGCGCACAACAACTCCTGCTAATGCAATTACTCCTACCATGGATGTTGCTGAGAACGACTTATTCATAAGCCAGTGTCCGGGGAAAATACCAACTAGGCTCAGAGGCATCGCTGCCATAGCAATGGCTGGAACTCTGAATGACTGATAATATGCCACCAAGATCAGGAAAATACAGACAACTGCCAGGACCAATGCGAAAATCAAATCCCTGTAAGTATCAAGCATTAGGCGCATTTCTCCTTCCCAGAGCAAGATTGGCCCATTGATGGTATCTGGATCTGATTTATATGGCCCTAGATTGTCAGTCACCAGCCTCGTTCCAGTTGGAAGTTGTAATTTGCCGAGCCTTTTGTTCAGATCAATTACTGCATAGATTTGAGAGGTTTGTGATATTTCTCCACCAACAAAAACAACTCGTTCACCATCTTTGTGCTGAATTGGGCGGTCGGCAACCGATGGAACAACATGCACTAGTTCAGACAGTGCAATCTGTTGTCCTCGCTGATTTGTCAATGTAATGCGGGATAATAGGTTTGGATCAATATGATGGCGCCGCGGAACCTGCAACCGGATAGGAACCACGTTTTCTTCATTTTGGATGTGCATGCTACCCATGGTCTCGCCGTCGACTAAGCGACGAAGCGCAAGAGCAACTTCACCAGCTGTGACACCTGAAATGGCCGCTTTCTCGTGATCAATGGCCAATTTGTTCTCTGGGATATCTTCGACTTCACTGCTTTTAATCTCAATCATATCGAAAGTTTTTTTGAACTCTGATGTAACCAAATCTGTAATCCCGCGAATCTGCTGCAAGTCTTGGCCATATATCTCAGCCATGACCATTGCACGCATCGGAGGGCCGGGAGGATCTTCAACTACTCGAACAGAACAACCTGGATAACGAGCAGCGATAGGAGTAATTTGTTCCCGTAGCTTTCTTGCAATCACTATTGAACTGACATGTCGTATCTTCTTGTCAGTAAGATTTACCCTGATCTCTCCGACATATGGACCACTTTTGCTCGTTGCTCCACGGAGCATGCCGTTGAAATCAATTATGCCGGCCTCTCCAAGCGTTGTCTGATAATTCATAACCTCCGGGTTATGTTGAAGAATCTCACCAATTTCACGTGTAAGTTGATCAGTCCTTTCCAACGGAGTCGTCTCAGGCATATCAATAGTGATATTAAAGGTGTTAGTGTTGTCCTTTAGAAGCAGTGAAGTTTCGACCCCAAAGAACGATTGCGGCCCACTGACACCACAGGGACGTATGTATTGCCACAGAGGTTGTAAAGACGAGAGCGCAATCAATCCCATCACTACGGCAAACAAATAGTTTCGCCATCTTGCATTATCGATAAATGGCGTCAAAACTGATCGATATATCCTTTGAAGCCGAGGACTTGTTTCGTGTTCCTCTTGATGCTCCCCTCTTACTGTCTTCAACCATCTATTGGCGGCCCAAGGGACAACACAATAAGCAACCAACAACGATGCTGCCATGGCTATCGGAACAGTAATACCTACAGGACGGAAGTACTGACCGGGCATTCCGGATAATATTGGAAGAAGTGAGACAAACACTGCCATTACAGCAACTGTAGCCAAGTTTGTCGGATTGCCGATTTCATTGGTAGCGTTAACTGTGCATTTTCGTTTGTCGCCTTTCCTAAGCTTGCTGTAGTTGCGGTGGATATTCTCTATCACGACGATCGCAGCATCTACGACTAAACCTAGTGACATAATCAACGCAAAAAGCGTAACCCTGTTAATGGTTAGACCGAATAAAAATACAGAGCCGAGAGTTAAAGATAATATGAGTGGGACTGTCGTCCCAATGATGACTGCCTCCTTTAAGCCAAGAAATAATGCCGCTACTATGAATACTGAGAGGACAGCAATGCCAAGGTGTTCGATGAGCAAATTAACCGCGTCATCTGCTTTCTTACCATCGTTACGCGTCACTACAACATCAATGCCTTCTGGAACTATTTGTTTCTGTAGCCTGCTGACACGTTTAAGCAGTGCATTTGCAAAAAACACTGCATTGGTTCCCCGTTTTTTAGCAACCGCAATAGTAACCGCTGGCATTTCCTTTAAAGTGGACTTGCCAAAACGGCTGTCAGCAGGGCCATATGCAAAACGTGCTAACTTATCTCTCTCTGTCGGTGGAGCATCTACGACGTGCGCAATATCCCCCAAATAAATGGGACGACCAGTTGAACTACCACCTACTATAAGACGTTTCAAATCGTCTTCCGTAGTGAGGAATCCGTTAAACGAAAGCTTAAGGTTTTTATCCGATTGCACCTGAGTGCCCAAAGGCGATGATATGTTTGCAGCTGAGATCAGCTTACGAACCTGGTCAAGTGTCACCTTAAACGCCTGCATGCGTTCTGGATCAAGTTCAATTCTGATCTCACGGTCGCGTCCCCCTTTTACATAGGATACTGAACCGGTATCCTGGCTTTTCAGAGCATCAAGCATTCTGTCAGCAATTCGCTTGAGCCTGAATCCGTGACGAGATTTTGTACGGACCGATAATTCATGGGATCGGGGGGTGGTTGAGCCTCCCGTTTTCCCTG
>NZ_JAHDIW010000031.1:0-10724 GCF_018531165.1 Geobacter grbiciae
GTCAAATCCGATGTACTTCCCTCTATCTAATCTCCTTCCTCCTGAATCTACGCTGCAACTAATTCACGAAAGAACCTTTATATACAAACCGTTATCCCCGTAATTTCGCAAAGTTCACACCTGAGTGTATGGGTGTGGATTCTTCTTGCGACAAACAAAAATTGATTAATTCATATGACAACAGCGTATTGTACACCGACTATTTTCTCAGCAATGTTATAGAAGCGCTAAAAGACAAGAAAGCTTTGGTTTTTTATACCTCAGATCATGGTGAATCAATTGATGAAAATACTCATTTTCATGGTACACCAAAAGAGGTTGCACCACCTGAACAGAGAATGGTTCCCCTTATTATCTGGGCATCTACCAAGTATCTTGCAGTTCCAGAGAATCATAGTGCATTTGAAAGATTAAAAACACATCAAGGGGAAGTGCGTCGCCATGAAGAAATATTCGATACCCTCTTGGGCTGTCTTGGTTACACTTCTCCTGATGATGGAATAAATCAGGAAAACAACTGGTGTCAATAAGAGACTATGATAAGCGCCGAGCGTATTAGATTGACAGGTCAGGAGCGGAAGGTAAACTTGATGGGACCCAAGCAATAATAGCTGCACGGAAAGGAGAAGGTATCATGGAAAAACTGTATCGGATTTTGAAATTCATGGTCTGCATCGGGCTGATAACTGCTTTCCTGGGGTGCGCAGCCACACAGAAGCAACAAAGCACCGGACAATATATCGATGACTCTGTCATCACAACCAAGGTGAAGGCCGCAATTCTCGAAGAACCATCGCTGAAGATGCTGCAGATCAGCGTGAAGACGTACAACGGAACGGTCCAATTGAGCGGTTTTGTCGATTCGGCCCAGAGCGTGAATAAAGCAGGAGCGGTTGCCGGAAGTGTCGAGGGTGTCAAAGCGGTTAAGAATGACCTGGTTGTGAAATAACTGCGTAACAAAGCAGCTCCAGCTGGCTATTCACATTCTGCTGGAAGTTGAAAAGCGCTGGATAATGCTACAGCGACAGTTACAGGGAGGTAAGTCATGCTGTGGACAATCTGCGTGATTCTGATAGTGCTGTGGCTCTTGGGAATAGTTTCGTCATATACCATGGGCGGGCTGATCCATATTCTACTTGTAATTGCCATTATCATGGTGTTGGTACGCATCATCCAGGGCCGGAAAATCCTATAGGGGGCAATCCCTATGACTTCGTCCTTTTAACCAAAATCGACCGACCGCCATACCGACTGCAAAAATCACCAAAAGGCTTAAACGCGAAAAGGCTGCACGGGCAATGTCCCGGCAGCCTTTTCTTGAGACGGTGTCGACCCGGCACGAGCCGGATGTTTCCGGTAGGGCGAACCTACCTCAGGTACTACAGCACAGTTTTTCGGACCGCTGTTTCGACCTGCGCCTCCTTTCGAACATCGAATGCCTGCTCTGGTTATCTCTTCGGCCGTCGCGGAAAAAACTTGAGTGAAAAAAAGGATTCAGCGCCGGCGCCGAAGGTGGGTCGCAAATTCCTCCCGCGTCAGCTCTTTCTTCCTTACCAGATGCTCGATCTGACGGCTCAGCGCCGTCCTCTCCCCCTCCTTCATGGCATCCTTGACCAGCACGAAGAAGGGAACGTTGCACACCTGGGGAAAGAGGCGGAAACGCTCCATGAGTTCAAACGCCGACATGTCGGGAAGCATTACGCAGCAGAAAACCATGAAGGGGCGGCCGATGGTGGCAAGGGCAACCGCCTCTGTGCCGGTGTACGCGTTAACCACATCGAAGCCGAGGGATGTTAGCGCCTTGGCCAGATGCTCCTCACCCCGCTTCGACACAACCATCACCTGCAGGTCCCAGGTCTCGGCATCCTCCGTGAGCCCCAGCACCGCCAATTTCGTCATGAGGTAGTCGGGATCGACGGGAAGGGTGAAAAATCCGACGGCGGGAAAAATCCCTCCCACCTTCCCCTCCTGGCTGAGATAGACCGGCAGTATCGGCACGTCACGGGTGGCCGCGTTATTCTTGATGTCGAGCAGAATCCCCCACCCGTCCCTGGAGAACGGCGAGAGATCGAGAACCACCCCGAGGGGCCTGCCGTCGGCAAAGTCATCCATCCCGTGGCAGGTCACCCGGTATCCTGCATAGGCCAGATAATCGCGCACCTTCGCCGAACGCTCCTCATCACATCCCAACCCCATCAGCCAGATTTCGGGCTGCCGTTGCGTATCACTCATGGAATCCCCCGGACTGCGCACGTGAATTGTTAATGAGTAAAATAACAAATTTTTGACCAATCGCAAGGGATGACTCGCAGGAATCTCCCAAATCATTGAAAACGCGAGTCCCTTGTGCTAGCGTCTCAGGGACATGACAACAGACCATTTCAGGGAGGACATGAAAATGCCGAACACAGTCTATTTCGCCGACATGCGGACCGGCCACAAGGAAAACCTCTTTGACAAGATAGGCAAGCTCATGATCCTGGCCGGGGTCAGGGAGCGGATCTCCACCGGGGATCTTGTGGCAGTCAAGGTCCACTTCGGCGAGCGGGGGAACCACACCTTCATTCGCCCAATCTTCATCAGACGGATGGTGGAGGAAATCAAGGGATGCGGAGGCAAACCGTTTCTCACCGATTCGTCCACCCTCTATCCCGGCGAGCGGAAGGAGGCGGTTTCGGCCCTGACCTGCGCCATCGAGAACGGCTTTGCCTACGCAGTGGCCGGTGCCCCCCTCATCATGTGCGACGGTCTCAGGGGAAACTCGGCGACCGTCGTGGAGGTGAACGGCGAAATCCTCAAGAAGGTTCCCATCGCCTCCGCCATCGCCGAGGCCGACGCCATGGTGGCGGTCTCCCACTTCAAGTGCCACGAGCTGACCGGTTTCGGCGGCGCCCTCAAAAACCTCGGCATGGGGTGCTCCACCCGCGAGGGGAAGATGACCCAGCACTCCACCGTGGCCCCGAAGATCGCCGAGAAGTACTGCACCGGCTGCGGCCTCTGCCTCAAGGCCTGTGCCCACGACGCCATCGCCATCATCGAGGGAAAAGCAAAGCTCAATCCCGCCCACTGCGCCGGCTGCAGCCGCTGCATCACCGTCTGCCCCACCAAGGCGGTCCAGATCCAATGGAACGAGGCAGCCGATCTCGTCATGAAGAAGATGGCCGAATTCGCCAAGGGTGCCATTGTGGGAAAAGAGAAGAAGACCCTCTTCGTCAACTTCATCACCCAGGTCTCCCCCGCCTGCGACTGCTACGGCCACGCCGACGCCCCCATCGTGAACGACATCGGCATCTGCGCCTCCACCGACCCGGTGGCCCTGGACCAGGCTTGTGCCGATCTGGTCAACGACGCCCAGGGCAACCAGAACACGGCCCTGGAAAGCGGCCATGAACCAGGGGGGGACAAGTTCCGCGGCGTGCACCCGGATATCGACTGGGAGGTGCAGCTGGAGCATGCCGAGAAAATCGGCATGGGGACGCGGGAGTATGAGTTGGTGAAGGTGTAGGACGATCGCGAACACGTAACGAAGAAGCAGCCCGACAAGGCTGCTTTTTTCGTCATGGGCTCAGTGACTCCCCTACCCCTTGGACCACGCCAGCTCCGGGACCCCCAAGGGAAGCGCCGCCCCCTCGTCATTCCGCTCTCCGGCCTCCACGAGCCTCCAGCAATCGGTGCGGGCAAGGAGTTCAGTAACGAGGCGATGGTTCATGTCGTGGCCACGTTGGCGGCAATCGCCTCGATGGACACGGCGGGGGAGAGGTCGACCCGGTGGAAGACGATGCCGGTTCCGGCCTCGGCGGGGCGCGGGTGACGGTGGTTTCCCGGCCCGAGTGGACCCCGATGCCGGCGAGGGTGACTTTGTCTTTCAGAGTCTGTTGCATGGCCATGGTGAGTTCCTGATTTGTCAGTGTGCTTACCTTCTTTCCACTGAGCAACTACCGGGCCAACCATCACACAAAACATATAATCAATAATTCAGAACAGTTACAGATAGAGAATACTATTCAAGGTAGGGCACCGGCGCTGCGGGTGTGGTACTGACGCCACGATCATTGTTGCATTAATGCAACAGCGAGGATGTCGCTACAGCCTGCCGGAGCGAATGATGGCGATGACCCACCAGAGGCCGATGAAACCGGCGATGGTGTACCCCATGAAGGCGAAGATGGGAAATTCGAAGATCTTCGGCCCCTTGTCGGTCTGCATGATGATGGATGAACCGACGATGAGGGCGGCGATGATGAGGCTGGAGGAGAGGCGGTTTATGGACTTGTCGAAATCCCTGAGGGCCCGGTCGAGCCCCCGGTGCTCCAGGTCGATCTTGAATTTGTTGCGGTTGATCCGGTTGAGGAACTCCTTCAGATCCTTGGGAAGATTGCGGAACAGGGTCACGTAGGAGGTGATGTGTGAGCCCATTTCGCGCACGAGGTGTTCCGGTGAAAACCGGTCACGCATGGCCTTTTTCATGAAGGGACGCAGGTGCTCCACCATGTCGAAGGCGGGGTCCAGTTCCCGCCCCATCCCCTCGATGGCGACCAGGGCCTTGGCCAGGAGCATCAGATCGGGCTGGAACCGGATGTGGTAGGTGGTGATCACCTCCAGGAACTCCAGGAGCATTCGCCCCACCTCGATCTGCCGGAGCGGCACCTCGTAGTAGCTGTCGATGAGTCCCGACAGGTCCCGCCGCAGGGCACGGGTGTCGAGGGTGTCGGTAATGTCCCCAGAGTAGAGGAGGAGCGAGATCACCTCGTCCACGTCACGCTGCACGATGGCCAGGAGGATGTCGGTCAGATACCCCTTGAGCTGGGCGTCGAGGCGCCCCACCATGCCGTAGTCCAGAAGGCAGATGACGTTGTCGGGAAGGATCAGGACGTTGCCCGGATGGGGGTCGCCGTGGAAGAAGCCGTGGATGAGGACCATCTTAAGGAAGGCGTCGGCTCCCCGCAGGGCGATGAGTTTGCGATCAAGCCCCGCCGCATCCAGGGCCGCCGTGTCCGAGACCTTGATCCCGTCGACGTGCTCCATGGTCAGGACCCCGCCGGCGGTCTGGTCCCAGTAGACCGTGGGGAAATGGAGGGTAGGGTCGCCGGCGAAGTTCTCGGCGAACTTTTCGATGGTGTGGGCCTCCCGGGAGAAATCCATCTCCCGGCGGATGGTCCGGGCGAACTCCTTCACGAGCCCCACGGGGTCGTAGAGATCGCTTCCGGGGAGGTGCTTCTCAGCCAAGAGTGCGAGCCCCATCATGGCGTCGATGTCGGTCTCCACGAGCCCCACAACGCCGGGGCGGCGGACCTTGATGACCACCTCCTCGCCGGAAACGAGCTGGGCCCAGTGGACCTGGGCTATGGAGGCGGCGGCCAGGGGCTCCGGATCGATGGAGGAATAGCACTCGGACGGCTCCCGCCCCAGGTGCTTGCGGATCTGATCCTCCACCGCCTCGAAGGGGAACGACGGGACCTGGTCCTGGAGCTTGGCGAACTCCAGGATGAAGCTGCGGGGGATGACGTCGGGGCGGGTGGAGAGGATCTGGCCCAACTTCACGAAGGTGGGTCCCAGTTCCTCCAGGGCAAGGCGCATCCGCTCGGCCGGCGAGAGGAGGGCGAGCTCCGACTCCGGCCTGCGGAAGAGCTTGCGCCCCCGGGCCACGAACTGGGAGAGCCCCATGAGCTCCAGCGCATGGTCGAAGCCGAACTTGAAGAGGACCCTGACGATCTGCCGGTAGCGCCGCAGGCTCCGGATATTGCGGTTGAGCTGGATGAACGTCAGCATTCAGTGCCAGGTTCGGTGCAGGTGGAGAGCTTCGCCTCCAGGGCATCCACCCGCTTCACGAGGCGGTCGTACTCTTCGCGGGGGACGAGGCCGAGCCGCTCGATGGCCCCCTTGACCTCCTGGTCCGCCATCTCGGCGACCCGCTCACGGGCATCCTTGGCCATGCTCTGCAGCTTCTCCACGAGCGCCTTCCCCTCGTCTTCCCCCACCTTGTACTTCTCCTTCAGGTCAGACACCAACTCCTCGGCCTTCTTCTGGGAGAGGGACACAACCCCCAGGCCGGTCAGAACAGCTTTCTCGATAAGCTCGATCATGGTCGAATCCTCCTCAATGGTCTATCGTCACACGGTTAAAACGTAGCAGGAATGGCGGAAAAGACAAGCCTCTTCTCCCTATATCTCCAGATCGAGATCAGGCTGATGGAGCCTCCCTACCCGGTCGTCGAAGGGAATCGAGAGGAGTCGACCGGCCCCGCACCGAACTGCGAAAGAGTCGAGGAACCGCTGGTTCACGCGCCGCTCCGTGGCGACGGTGGCGAGCACCACTGCTTCGGCCAGGGCACGGGCGTCAGCCTCCCGGAAAACGATGGGGGCAACGCGCGAAGGTACGCCGACAGAGCGGCCGAAGGCTGGGGAACGGAGGGTCAGGAGGCGGCCTGCCCTAAGAAGCGACGCGGACTTAGCCGCGAAGGCCGGTACAAAAACCAGGGGAGGCTTCTCCCCCCGGCCCGGCGAGAGCTGGGAGACTGAGCCAGCCAGGGCCAGATACTCCCGGAGGGTGGCCACCTCACCACCGACCGTGGCCGCCCGGAAGGGGAATACCCAGAAGGGAAGCCGCGGCATCTCCCGCCGCGCGGCCGGGGGAGCGTCCAGATCGGGGCCTGCCACGTGGACAACCTCCCGCTGCACCAGATCTTCCCCCACCAGTTCCCGGTAGGAGCCGCACGGCTTGCAGGGATAGATGACATCCTCTCCGCCCGCTTCAAGGGTGGCGCCGCAGGCCGGACAGCGGAGAGGGATGACGCGAAGGTCGTGCCGGTCAGCCAAGCTCCACCTCCCTCTGCCGCTCCACGAGGGCAAAGAACCAGCCGGCAAGCCGCTCCGGCGAAAGCCCGCCATTGGCGGCCAGCCACCCCAGGAACCCCACGGCGACGGCGGCGCCGATAAGCCGATGGAGCGTGAAGGCGAACACGAAAAGCGTCACCGTGAGGAGGGGGCGCAGGAGCGTCAGGTGAGTACTCCCCGGAAGCCGCCCCGCCAGAACCCGGCCGTTCACCCCATCAACGGTGACGGGATGGAGGCGTTCGTCACGGGCGAAGGTGAGGCTCCAGACCGGGTACGAGATAAGGGAGAGGCGCTCCCCGCAGAGGGAGAAGCGCCCCGAGGAGCGGATCACCCCGTTTCCCCCGCCCCTGGCCCTGGCCTGGGCCACCGCCTCCCGCCGCACCTCGTCGGGGTCCTTCACCGGGTCGAAGACCGTCCCCCGGCCGGAGACAAGAGCGAAATCCATCCCCCGGAGGGGAAGGACGGCGCCGGCCACGGCGATCCCCCGCAGGCCGAAGCGCGACACATCGCAGGCCGGAGAGCTGTAGTCCACCGCCACCATGACGCTCTCGGTGGCGCACTGGTTGGGACCCCGCACCTCCCGCACCGTCTTCATGCCGTTCTCGTCGTACTCTTCCTCCCGCGTCACCGTTTCCCGCTCGGTCCAGAGCCAGCCGGCGGCGTGGCCCCGCAACCGCCAGAAGGGGAGAAAGCAAAGCTCGCCCCCCTCGAACCGGAGCCGCTCCACCACATCCGGGTCGCCGCCTGCCGCAGCCACGGCCCTGCGGGCATTGGCCCGGGCCTGGGCCAGGTCGATCCGCTCCTCGATCCAGAAGCGAGAAATCCCCGCCTCCCCCGAGACGGCGAGGGAGGTGCCGCAGGAGGGGCACCGGGCGTTGCGGTCACCTTCCCGGAAGGAGAAGGGGCTTGCACACTGGGGACAGGAGATGGTGACGGTCTGCTGCTCGGCCATTCAGGCCTCCCGCCGGAGAAACGCAGTGAAGGAGAAATATGCCATGCCGAAGATGACGGCGAAGGCAATGGCCCGGTGGAGGTGGTTCTTCACCGCCATGCCGACGATGACAAGGAGCAGGGCATACCCCGCCACCAGGGCCACGTGGCGCAGCGGAAGCGTAACGGCGTTCCGTGGCAGTGGATCCAGGAGATACGCCCGGCGGTCCACCGCCGAGACCACGGCCCGGCAATCACTGCCGCCAACGCGAAAGGTGAGGAGGTAGAGGGGGAGATGGACGAGAGCCAGGGAGCCGGGCTCCCTCCCGGCCCCGTCCCCCAGTGCCTCGGCCACGGGGATGTCGGGTGGGGTGAAATCGCTTCCCTTCGGTACATAGAGGAGATCACCCCCGGGGAGAACCAGGGATGCCATCCCGACCCACGGGTGCCGCAGGGCCGGGACGAGACGCGTTCCGCCGCCGGAGCGGGAGAGCCAGAAGGGGGCCACGAGATGCTCGCAGCCGAGCCGCTCCACCGGCGAATCATCCCCCCCCCCCTCCAGGGTAGAGGCGAGGGTGCTCCATGCCAACCGGTCATCCCGGTTGTGGGCCAGGTAATATTCGACAATCCCCTTTCCCTCTTCCGCCACAAAGGAGGAGGTGCAGAAGGGGCAGTGGTGGAAGCGGGTCTCGGTGCGGGCCTCGACCGGGGCGCCGCATTGGGGGCAGGACACGGTCACCGGCTATCCTCCGGCGGGCCGTCCGCACCCGGGGCAGAACCGGGCATCCCCCGGCAGCTCCTTGCCGCAGCCGGCGCAGAAGCCGGGTCCCGCGGCAGCGCCGCACTGGTGGCAGAACCTGGCCCCGGCCACAAGCGGCGTTGCACAACGGGGACACCCCCCTCCCGCAGGAGCCGGCGCCGGTTTCGCCCCCCCTCCCCCCATGGCGTTGGCCACCATGCCGGGCAGAATCATGCCGAGACCGGCCCCAAGGCCGAGCCCCATCCCCTGGGCCGCCTCGCCGCCCCCTTCCGCCGAGGCCGCCTTCTCCAGGCTCTGGGCCGCCTTAAACTTCAGATAGCGGTCCACGTCACCGGCCGCCTCCATGGAGCTGCGCTCGTCAATGACCTTCTGGACCTCCGGCGGCGGTGTAATCGCATTCACGTAGAGCTCGGCCATCTCGATGCCGAAACCGCCGAAATCCCCGGCAAGCCGCCCCTTGAGGGCCGCGGCCATCTCGTCGTAGCGGGCCGGGAGGTCGAGGACCGTCTCAATGGTCTCCCCCAGGTAGTCGTTCAGCCGGGCCACGATGATGTCCCGGAAGAACTCCTCCAGCTCGGCACTCGTGTAGAGCCCCCGGGTCCCCACCAGGGCGTTCACGAGAAGCTTCGGTTCCACAACTCGCAGGGTGTAGGAGCCGAAGGCCCGCAGGCGCACCATGCCGAAGCGGCTGTCCCGGAACGCCACCGGCTCCTTGGTCCCCCAACGGAGATCGGTAAAGGTGTGCATCCCCACGAAGCAGACTTCGCAGCGGAAGGGGGAGGTGAACCCCCAGGGAAGCGACAGGAGCTTCGTGAGGATCGGGAGGTTGGCGCTTGTGAGGGTATGGCGACCCGGGCCGAAGCAGTCGGCGGCCTTGCCGTCCTTGAAGAAGACTGCCCGTTGGCTCTCCCGCACCACCAGCTGGGCACCGAATTTGATCTCAGCCGACCCCTCGGGGGGTATGCGGCGGACCATCTCCCGGCCGCTGTCGTCGAACCACTCGATAACTTCGAGAAAGACCGCATTCATGTCATTGATCGCCACGGGGACCTCCATTCGAGGACTATTTGATTCAAAACAGCCGTTTTCTGGTTGAAGCAGCTGTAGCACGTATCGGAGAGCAGGGGCAAAACTTGAGGTATTTTAACAAAAGATGGTCATTTCCTCAGGAGCCAGAGGATAAGGGAGAGAATCACCGAGATGAGGATGCTCGTGGCGAGGGGGAAGTAGAAGGTGAAGTTGTCGCGCTTCACGTAGATGTCGCCGGGAAGCCGGCCAAGCCAGGGAATCTTGCCGGCGAAGGTGAGGACGACCCCCACGGCGGCAATAATGAGCCCGAAGACGATGAGCGATTTGCCGAGTCCCTGCATCACTTCGCCCCTTCCCGCGGATGGTACCGTTCCTTCTCGCTGTAGACGCAGCCGCAGTACTGCTGCCGGTAGAGCCCCAGTTCCTTGGAGAGGCGGATCCCCTCCTGCCACCCCCGCCGGTAGTCGTCGTAGTAAAAGGCCACGCCATGGCGCTCGGCGGCACGCTCGGCGCAGTCGCGGATGGCGTCGTGCTTCTGGTACCGACTGTAGAGGAGGGTCGAGGTGAAGGCGTCGAAGCCCCCTGCGGCAGCGGCGGCCGCCACGGCATCGAGGCGGGAGAAGTAGCAGTAAAAGCAGCGCTCCTCCGGGTTCTGGGCCACCGCGGCCAGGAACTCCTCCAGCCGGTACTCGTCGCGCCAGATCACATCGAGCCCCACCTTTTCCGCGTACTCCCGCACCGTGTCGCGACGACGCACGTACTCCTGATAGGGGTGGATGTTGTGGTTGAACCAGTAGCCGGTCACCGCCGCGCCCCGGTCCCGGAGCTGTACCACCGGATAGGCGGCGCACGGCCCGCAGCACATATGGAGGAGGATTTTCATGCCTGAACCCTTCGAAATCACAAAGTAACGGAATGCTTTTCGATCGATAGTACCTCAAGTGGCGCCACAGGCTCAAGCATTCATGCGCATCCATGCGGAGCTTGCGGCGCCACTTGAGGTTAAATTTTTGTGACCCTGGTCACTCACTCATTGATTAACGTTCTGTTATTTGGTATTTTACTTCGCGTTTTCAAAACCAACATGTTTCCGAGAGGGCAAACTTCGGGTAACCGGAGGACGCAAAGCCACGGGTCCTGACTCCATGGTCAGGATAGCCGGGTTGTCGAAG
>NZ_JAHDIW010000032.1:0-7684 GCF_018531165.1 Geobacter grbiciae
GTATTTGCCATGAACTTCTCCGCAAACACGGCCGCCGCTTGAGTTGGGAGTGTCTACTATTGACAGGACACCTCATCGGTCGGCGCCAATTATTTCATGGACACCCTGAAAAAAACCAGCGCTACTGCCTTCGAGACCAACAACCTGACCTTTGCCGGCTCCAACGGCTGGCTCGGAAAGGGAGCCTCCACGTTCGGCGCCTCGGAGAAGGTCGATATCAACACCTTCGGCATTGACGCCGCCTTCAAGTGGATGGGCTTTTCCGCCCAGGGCGAGTACTTCGTAGGCCAGGCCGACGGGCAGGATTCCGATAACACGCTTCGGGCGCACGGTTTCTATGGCCAGGCAGGCTACTTCATCATCCCCAAACATCTGGAGGTTGCCGCCCGTTACTCTTATGTGGACCCGAACCGCGACAAGTCACAAGACCTTCAGACCGAAACCCAAGGGGCCGTTTCCTATTATTTCAGCAAACACAACCTGAAACTCCAGGCCGACGTGACCAACATCCACAAGCAGCCAGCCCGTTCAGACGACATGCAGTATCGTATGCAGGCTCAGATCATTTTTTGATTGCACCACACTACTTTTATTGGCGCCCTTGCTACTCCCTCGGCAGGGGCGCCATTTTGCTTCTTCATAAATACGAGCGCGAATTCGGGGGGGGTGGGAGGTGGTGGTGGCGGCGGAGTATCAGAATCTGAATACCCAGTATGGCAATAATTCGCCCGGCACATCCGGCACCGGCACGGCCAATGTAGCACGTCTGGCGGCATTTTACTTCTTCTAGGAATCCTTTCATGAGAGTAAGGCAGTTCAGTAATCGTTACAATGTGATTCGCCCACCCGTTCTCCCTCCTTCGAACGGGTGGGCCATTTTTTGTGCTGTTTCCCCAACTGGGTTATAATTATAATGATAATGAAAATTGCGAAACTGGTTGCCGGGAAGCTGCGGCGGGTGCTTGCCGTCGAACGCGGCCCAATTCAGGGCGAAATCCACGATATAGTGGATAAGCAGAAGGATAATACCTTATGAACAGACAACTCGAAACCATTGAACTTCCCATCAAGGGGATGGATTGAATTGAATGCGCGCGGCACGTGGAGCGTGCCGTAAGATCGGTCCCCGGCGTGACAGAGGTCACTCTCCTCCTCTCGGTCCGCAAGGCGACCGTCGCCTACGACCCGGCAAGGACTTCTCCTTCCGAGATCCGTAAGGCCGTGGAAGGTGCGGGGTATGCCATTGAGGCACCGGAAAGGGAGGTTTCTCCGGCGCCCCTTTCCGGCTTCTCCCGAAAGGTACTCACTTTCTTCGGCGTCGTCTTCGGCGCGGTCCTCTTCATGGTCGTCATCGGGGAATGGCTCGGGCTTTTCAAATCGCTTACCCGAAGGGTGCCGTGGCCGTTCTGGCTCGCCATCATCATTATAGGCGGCTGGCCGGTCCTTGCCGAGGTGGTGAAGGCTGCCATGAGAAGGAGGGTCACCTCCCACACCCTGATGACTGTCGGCATGGTTGCGGCGATGGCAGTCGGGGAGTGGGCCGCTGCCGTGATCGTCGTTTTCTTTATGCGGGTGGGTGAATATGTGGAGAGCTTCACCGCCGAGCAGGCCCGCCGTGCGGTGAAGGACCTGACCGAAATGGCCCCGCAGACGGCGCGGGTAGTGCGGGATGGCGAAGAGGTAGAGGTCCCTGTCGCAGAAGTGAAGGTCGGCGAGACGGTGATCGTCCGACCGGGGGAAAATATCCCGGTGGATGGCGAGGTGATCGGCGGACAGGCCACGGTGGACCAGGCAACTATTACGGGCGAATCGATGCCGGTTGAGGCGGGACCCGGTGCGCGTGTTTTTGCAGCGACCATCGCCCGCCTGGGGAGCTTGCGCGTTCGCGCACTGAAGGTGGGGGCGGACACGACCTTCGGAAAAGTAATCAAGCTTGTGGAACAGGCGGAAACAAACCGGGGAGAGGTGCAGCGCCTGGCCGACCGGTTTTCAGGGTACTATCTCCCCGTGGTCATGGCGATCGCTTTTCTTACCTACGTCTTCAGCCGCAATCCGCTGGCCACTGCCGCGGTGCTGGTGGTGGTCTGCTCCTGCTCCTTTGCACTGGCCACCCCTCTTGCCATGATCGCCTCCATCGGCGCAGGGGCACGACGGGGCCTCCTAATCAAGGGAGGAAAATACCTGGAGGCGCTGAACCGCGCCGACGTGATCCTCCTCGACAAGACCGGCACCCTCACTCTCGGCCGGCCGCAGGTTACCGACATCCTTGCTTTCGGAGCACTTACCGAACAGGAAGTGCTCGCCCTGGCCGCTTCCGCGGAACGTTACTCGGAGCACCCGCTGGCCGAGGCGGTTCGCTCCAAGGCTGGGGAGCAAAATCTGATCCTCCATGAGCCTGAGCAGTTCGAGGCCATCCCCGGCCTAGGGGTTCGGGCACGGGTGAACGGCCACCTGATCGAGGTCGGAAGCCGCAGGATCGTTGCCGACAGTGATTCCGTTCTGTCATCGAATGACCTTGAGGCCCAAGGGAAGACCATCCTATACGTTGTCTGCGATGGAAAAATTGCCGGTCACCTGGCCGCCTCCGACACTTTGCGGCCGGAGGTGCCGGCAGCCCTTGCAGAGTTAAAAAACCTCGGAATACAGTCGATTGAACTCCTGACTGGTGACAATGAACAGGTTGCGTCTCCCCTTGCGAAGAGCCTTGGAATAGAATACCGCGCCAACCTCCTGCCGGAGGACAAGATTGCCGTGGTGAAGGAATACCAGGAAAAAAGGCACGTAGTTGTGATGGTTGGAGACGGGGTGAACGACGCGCCGGCCCTGGCCCAGGCCGATGTGGGCATCGCCATGGGGGCGGCCGGGAGCGATGTCTCCATTGAAGCTGCCCACGTAGCCCTGATGAGGGAGGATTGGACCCTTGTTCCAGAACTATTCGCTATTGCTCGCCGGACCATGGGAGTTGTGCGGTTGAATCTCATATTTACCGCTTGCTACAACCTGGCCGGGCTGTCGTTCGCCGCCTCCGGCCTGCTCCCGCTTACCCTTGCAGCGGCGCTCCAGTCTCTACCTGACCTCGGAATACTTGCCAACTCGTCCAGATTACTTCGCATACACGGGAAAAGTGGCGGTGCTGATAGATAGGAAGTAGACTATAGACTATTAGAGCATCCTATTGATTTTTCTATTGACAAGCGCTGCCATTTTCATTGATAACGAAATCCAATTTCAATAAGCGGCAGAAAATCAGGTACACCCTGAGAAGAGCGTAATAGAGTGATGACTTTTCTTAATCGAAATAACCGTCGTAGGGTGGCGCTCGATGGTTAACCTTCATTGCCACTTTGCCCCTGGTAGTGGAAATGTTGGGATTACCCCTTTTTGGGGTTGTCTCAGAATTCGGAAAAAATCGTACGTTATCCACCGGCAAAACGGCCAGCTTGCGATTTACCATTGCCGGCAAAGACATGCAATCTTCATCATTGCTTCATCTGCGGGTAAGTCGCTGTCGTCCCATTTTCTAATTGTGATTCCGAGGTCTTTCATCGGGCCTTGAAGCTCTGCGCCCTGTTGGCAAAATTCGCGGAATTGAAACGATATGATCTCCATGGCTCTTTCTGCTGTCCGGTCGCCTCGCTCATATTCGCGAATTATACGAAAGAGCCCATCCTTTAATTCGTCAAACATTCAACATCCTCCTTCTGCCAATTTTCGGGTCTTGATAAAAGCATTGAGATTAGTTCGGCTCGTGCCGACCAACCGCGCTATTGCCGCTTTGCTGACTTTATAAGCCAGTAGATTCTTGATCTCGGCTTCCTTACCATCCAGCTTCGAGGCCTGGATGGTTCCCTTCGGCTTGCCAAGGGTTATGCCTCCGGCCTTCTTTGCTGCCAGAGCCTGTTTCGTCCGCTGGCTTATAAGATCACGCTCCAGCTCGGCCATAAGGGAGAACAGGGTTACGGTCACTTTTGCCTGCAAGTCCATCGTTTCGCCGTTTGCCGGTATTCTTAGCCCCTGTTTGACGGCCACGAGGCCGATCTTGCGCCTGACAACCTCGTTGACCAGGTTGATGACCTCGCCGGTTGACCGGCCAAGGCGGGAAAGCTCGCTGACGATCACGGTGTCGCCTGCGTGAAGAAGCGAAAGCAGCTCCTCGATCCGTCGGGCCTTCTGTGTCTTCCTCGCTGAGATTTCGATCTCAAGGAAATCGTCAATGTGGATTCGCTCCCTCCGGGCGTATTCAAGGATTTCATACCGCTGTCCTTGCACGTCCTGGGCGACGGTGCTTACTCTGATGTAGGCGATTATTTTGCTCACGGGTCCTCCGACTACGTAAACCTTTTTCAGACCGCAATTTAACACACCCAAAGACTATAATAAACAATAAATATATAGACAAAAGCGATATTTTTTAACGTTCATTTACATGGTCGTTGATAGCCTAAAAAATTGAGTATTTACGTAGTCGCACTTGCTCGAAAAAAAGGGAAGGTTGCATGATACTATACCCAACCTCCCCCAAAAGATTCTGCAAGAGATCAAACCACAATAGTGGTTTGCCCATGTTCTTGTATTGGCTCCCCAGCGCGAACAAAAGTGAGTACTGGGAAGAACTGGTGATATATTAATAGAGTTACCGCAATAAATTCAACTATTTATGCGGAATATGTTGTTTTGATTTCATTCGGGGTTAACTCTTCAACAATTCTACGGAGTCTACTGATCTCTTCACATTCAGTTAATATTTCCATTGCCGGAGCTATCTGCACAGCCTCGAACACGATCTTGTAACTTTCTACCTTTTCCATAGCACCCTCCTTTGTGGTTATTTTTATTTTATACAATTATCGGCTGATTTGTAGATTTTTCAAGCTGTGTGCGGAGACCGGTCAAATCATGCTGAAACCCGCATTTCGGGCACTGGAGAATGTTGCCCGGAGGGAACGGAAGATTACCCGGCCGTAGAGGTGCTGGTTGACCAATGTTGGCTTGAATTTTTATTTTTGTGGAGCATGTACCGCATTCCATTTCAACTTCCGCAACACTTTGCTGCCCATTTCCAGCTGCAGGTCGGAAAATCTGCTGTGGACCTGGAACCTGCTGCGGCACCATTCTGTTTATTTGGCTTGTCGGAGTTTCAAATAATTTAAATTGGTTTTGCTGGAAAGTCATTTGAAGCAGTACATGGTAACGTCTGATTGCTTCTGCTAGGTCTGGCTGGGTCGTATAATCAGTGATAACAAGTTTCATCTTAAGTAGATCATCTATTTTTAAAGATCGGCCATGAGTGAGCCATTTCGAATGCTTGCATAGTTCTGCAGCGATCTCTTCAGCTCTTAATCTTTTTTCATCTTCAGTAACCGCGTGTCCGGTGCTAGAGTGTGAAGTCCAGTTCTTAAATTTGTACTTCGCAAGCCACTCAGTTACTAAAATTTGAGAGAACTGTTGAGCATTTTCTGCGCGTTGCAACTCACCGGGGGATATGCCTTGAAGTAGAGGAATGTATGCTTGGTTCAAAAATCCTTTTTCGACAACTTCCTCTTTAATTTTCGTCATGCCGTCAAGTAATTCGCCAGCAGAGAATCGTTTTCCTTGCCACATCATTTGTGCATCAATAGGGCCAAGGGCTGACATAGGTCCCATTAAAATGTCATCAGCAGCCATAGCAAAAATTGTTCCCGCACTTTTGGCCCAGCCCGGAATAATGACTGCGAAATCGTCATATTTGTTTCGAATCATTTTTACGATATCTTCGACCACCTCGGCGTAACCGCCGGGGGTTTCAATAATGATATCAATAGCGCTGCCTGTTAGGTTGGAAAGCTGGTCACTAAAAGGTAGAAGATCATCATAGGCAATTTGGGTAGGGAGATCTGCTCTGTTTATATCTGATGCATAAACGAGGATATCTCTTCCGCCCCGTAGTGCTGATATCCTCCCCAGTTGAGCTTTACGTTCAGCCGTCAATAGTTGTGGATTTAAATGAAGATTGCGACCTAAGTACTCGCTAAAAAATCCCATTTGCACATATTCCTTTCAATAACAGTATTATTTCTTGCCCACGCCCCCAGCTTGGTAACACGGGGCTTCAAAATACATTAGCGGCACCTTAGATCAAACGTCGCGCCAGGGCAAGCGGAAATCTTTATTTCGCCGTGGTTCGAGTCCGCGCTGGGAGAGCCAATCTCAACTATTGGCGCAAAGTTGAGATTGGCTCTCCCAGCGCGGACAAATCCGGGCACTGGCAAGAGCAACTTTGGTTGTAGCGACTTAGCCCAGCAAGTGCTGTTAGCCACTTTGCTGGCGTCCTACTATCCAGTTATCGGGTCCTGCCTCAACATCTCCCCTTATTTTGCAATTGCGGCAAGAAGCATTGGCAACCAGGAGCTAAGAAGGTTACCACTAGCACCGCCAAAAGAGGATATCAGATAAGCCTTGATATCCTCAAACGCTGGACCATTTTTAGACTTAATAATAGAAATAAGCTCCAAAACTACTTCTTTATCCTTCACTTCAACGTTTTGTCCGATCAGGTCTGAAAGTTTTAATATCGCATCTTTTACTTCGCCTTGTATTGAATGATTGTCTATAATTTTGAAGATAATGTCCTTAGCGTTATCTTCTCTTTTAAAAGCTGCTCTAATTTGTTCTTTTAACAGGTTCACTTCTTCCGTTATATGTAAAATTTCATTTTTATGTGACTCCTGTGCAAAAGCAAGAAGTTGTTTAGTGTATGAAACTTCAATCACAGCAAGGTCAAGCTTGTGCCTCAATTGCATTTCGTGTATTTTATCTGACAGCAACTCTGCCGGTTGCATTTCTCCAACCACTACTAACCCATAATCTTCAAGAGTTTTTTCTATAAGCTCTCTATCACCTTCAGGTGTATCAATAATTAATCTTACTGTGGTACCTTCCTGTTCGATTTTAACTTTGACTTTAGTGTTGGGGTATTTCTGTTTTACTACCGTACTGAAGTAACCAAGAATTGAGACTCCAGCTTGATAAGCGTCTTCATCGAACTCTATTGATTTTGTGATATATTTTGCAACTATTTCATCAAACTCGTAGTCATGAGCGACAAGACCCACCACATCGGCCTTGAGCCGAAGAGATGTATCCTTGCTCACCAGGATCACCGGAACATTCTCGGTTTCCTTCAGGTCAACCGCTACGGCAAGGATCCGGTTGTCTCCTCGATTCTCGCGCAGTTCGGGCGGAAGCCTCTTCATTAGATCTTCTTCGTACATCTTGATTCGCAGGTTGCCGCCGTTATCTAGCGGCACCCCCTCGGAGAGCAAGCCCACACGCCGGAAGTCGTCTATGAACCGCGACACCTCCCTAGCATTGCGGCCTGTTTCGTTTTCATCCTTCTTAAAACGCTCAATCTCTTCGATGACCGTGATCGGGATTATGACGTTGTTCTCCTCGAACCTGAAGAGCGCCTGGGGATCATAGAGAAGGACGTTGGTATCGAGTACGAAAATTTTACTCATGCTGGACATTATAGTTGCAGATAATGTGAGCCTGCCGCCGATGATTGCGATCCCGAATTTCTGATTGTGCGCCTAGTTGCAAATAATGTGCGCCCAGATCACCGATAGAATCTGTAGCGCGCCCGGTACCCTGGACACAAGATAAGAGTCACGCAGCCTTCTTGAGTTGATACTCCTCGAAAGCCTGT
>NZ_JAHDIW010000033.1:0-5498 GCF_018531165.1 Geobacter grbiciae
TCAAGCACCCCCTTCGGCCTCGGCCAGCGCCAGCCCGTGGACGCCGCGGCCTTGATCGTCGCCACGGTCGCCACCCTCGATGTCATGAACGGCACCCCTGACGTGAAATCGTGGCTGACGGGCGCCCTCATCGGCAAATGGGCAATGGACAACCTCACCAACAACGCGGCCGGCGTCCACCTGGAGACCGACGTTCTCACCTTCGTGAAGCTGCCGGACGGCTCCTTTGTCTCCCCTCCCGGTGTCACCTCAACGCTCGTGAAAAACACTAGCCTCTACCAGGCAAATGAACGCTTCGGCCGAACCGTCACCTTCGATAGCAGCAACAACGTAAGCTCCATGACCGACGCCGATGGTAATGCGATCAACTTCACATACAGCGGCGGACTGTTGCAGAGCGTCTACGACAATTTTGGCCACACGCTTACTTTCCATTACACCGGAGCGCTGCTGACCTCGGTCTCCGATTCGGCGGGGCGCAGCGTTGCCTTCGGCTACACCGGCACCGACCTCACCACCTACACCGACCCTGAAGGAAAGGTCTGGACCTATGGGTATGACACCAGCCACCGCATCCTGACCTTGAAGAACCCTCGCAACATTACCACCGTCACCAACGTCTACGACGCGTTCGGCCGGGTACAGAGCCAGACCATGCCGCGCCAGACCGGCACTACCACCTATAACCTCTACTTCTCAGGCTATCGTAACATCGAGGAGGACGGCACCGGCCACCAGACCATCTACTACTTCGACGAGCAGAAGCGCCTTCTGGGGGTGGAGAACGCCCTAGGCCAGAGAAACTACAAATACTACGACGGCCAGGGGCACCTGGCCGCCGAGACCGATCCCCGGGGCTACAGCACTGCCTATCTCTTTGACGGCAACAACAACCTGACCAGAGTAACCGACCCGTTCATCAGATACACCTACACCACCTACGACAGCCAGTTCCGTCTCACCGACGTGACCGATCCCCTGGGGCACACGACCCACACCGATTACGACACCAAGCACCACCCGATAAAGACCACCGTCTACCCGGCAACGGGCCAATCCATCTATACCCAGAAGAGCTACTACGCCAACGGCCTCGTGAACACCACAACCGACGGCAGAGGTGTCATTACCACCCTGACCCATGATACCTACGGTAATCCGGCCACGAGCAAGACCTCCACGGCCCCTGCCATCACGTATGTCTACGACGGAATCGGCCGGATGACCTCCCTCACCGACCAGGAAGGGGCCAAGACCTCCTTCATCTACGACAAGAGGAGCCTGCTCAAGACGAAGACCGACCCCCTGGGGAAAACGACCACCTTGACCTACTATGATGACGGGACCCTGAATACCCTCACCGACCGGAATAACAAGATCACCACCTTCACCTACACCCCCACCGGCAAAACCAGCAGCATCGCCTATGCCGCTGGCACCACCGTCTCCTACACCTACGACCAGAACGACAACCTGACCACGATGCTGGACTCCCTGGGGACAACCACCTACGGCTACGACAATGCCAACCGGCTGTCGAGCTCCACCGACCCGCGGGGCTTCACCATAACCTACGACCGTGACGCCAACGGCAACGTCACCAGAATCACCTATCCCGGCAACAAGACGGTGAGCTACACCTATGATGCCCTGAACCGGGTAAAGACCGTCACCATTGACTGGCTGGGGAAAACCGCCACCTACACCTACGACGATGCCGGCAGAATGGCCGACCTCACCCAGTTCAACAACACCTACACCCGCTACACCTACGACAACGCCAACCGGCTCACCGCTCTCGAAAATCGCCTCTCCAACGCGGGAAGCCCCATAGCCACCTACGCCTTCACCCTGGACGGAAACGGCAACCGGACCAACATCACCCAGACCGTACCCATCAGCCTCAACGCCACCGCCTCAAACACGAATTTCACCATGAACCTCCAGAAAAACCGACTCCAGCAGGCGGGAAGCACCAGCTTCACCTACGACAGCGAAGGGCAGCTTGCCACCAGGACAGGTGACACCTATACTTTCGACGACGCCCACCGGCTGACCGGCATCACCGGCTCGGTCAGCTACCAGTACAAATACGACGGCGCCGGGAACCGGCTGGAGGCGACCAGGAACGGTGCCACCACCAGGTACATCTACGACGCCAACGGGAATCTCCTGGCCGAGGCGGACGGCACCAACGCCATCACCCGCTACTACATCTACGGCAATGGCCTGCTTGCCATGGTGACCTCGGGCAACCAGCCGTACTGCTACCACTTCGACGCAACCGGCCACACCGTGGCGCTCACCGATGCCGGCGCCAATGTGGTGAACAGGTATGCCTACACTCCCTTCGGGGCAATCGGCAACCAGCAGGAAGGCATTAGCCAGCCGTTTAAGTTTGTTGCAAAATACGGAGTCATGAGCGAGCCGAATGGGCTTTACTACATGAGGGCTAGGTATTATGATCCTTCAGTCGGCAGGTTCATATCCGAGGACCCCAAGGGCTTCGACGGCGGGGATGTTAACCTCATGGCTTATGTTGGGAATCAGCCGATCAACAATGTTGATCCGTCTGGGTTATTCAAATTTACTATTTTGGGTCAAACTATCGATGTTAAATTAAGTGCTACTTTTCTTGGATTCAATGGACAAAATGATTTGCAAGGCATAAATGGTCATAATTTTTCTAATAATGCTGTTTTGCCACCGCTATCTGCTGGTATTGGCGTTGATATCAGTATCAATCCTCCCTCATCTGACAACTATATTTCTCCATTCGTTGGATTTGGTAAGAACCTCAGTGTTGGAACTAATCTGGTTTACGACCCTAAGACCTATTCATACAGTAACACTCAAGGCTTTAATGTAAGTCTAGGTTTTTCGACAGGAGTACCAGTTGGTGTTACAGTGCCAAATGCATTTTCTTCTAATAAATGTGGAAAGTAATTTCAGACAGTTGTGAGGTGAAAGAATGTTCAAAATATTTGGGTTACTTTTTTTGCTTTTATTTACTGTGATAGGCTTTTTATTGATGATTGGAACATATAAAAAGTGGTCCTTATTACTTGATCCACTCCCAGAGTTTTATTCTCAATATATGCTAAAAAAGATATTTGGAAGTAAATTTATAGTAATTTTTAATTACTTTATGGGGGTTTTATTCATAGTTTTAAGCCTTATTGCAATTTGGAACGGATTGCTCCAGAAGTAGTCCGGTCGGCGGGGGAACACCATATCTTATGCAAAAGACTTCGGACCAAATACAATGCTGGACAATGGCAATGTTGGTCAGCATGAATCACAACATACGATTCAGGGTGAACAGTTGGGGCCGCTTTATCTTCCTTCTAACATTCTTGGTTTAGCCGCAGGACAAATAATCAATGGAAACACACATGGCCCTGCAAATTGGAACGAAAGAGGACCACAACCAACACCGCCAAGTCCTTGGGGAGGATGTGGAAAATGAAGCGCTTCTTTTTGTTTGTACTTTTTCTAATTATGAACTTGAATCTTATTGGTTGTGATACACTTTATCGCTCTCGAATATATGTTCGTAAGTTACCTGCTCTCTCTACAACAGATGCTGAATCTATAGTAAAGGAATTTTCATTGCATCATGGATACACAATTAAACGAAGTGACAAAAATGATCTTTGGGTAAAACAAGAAATAGGAGCAGAACAACCTGTAACTATCTGGATAGCTCAGAAAAAATATGAACCAACTATATTGTTTACTACGATGACAGATGCTGTTGCCGTGAGGTTAATTCAATTGTCAGGTGCTATTCGTCCTTCAATACATCGGAAATATACAGAGGAATTGTATTTGGTATTGAAGGATAAATTCGGGGCAGATAACGTAAGTCTTCTTGAAAACTGAGGATGTGGCATATACACAAGCGGGGTCAACCCCCGGCATAAGGCAGGCCAAAAGGGTCTACTCGACTTCTACAGATTTTGCCTTGCTCTGCCTTTGAGGGGCGGTCGGTCGGGGGGCTTGGCAATGAACGCTTCGGCCGCACCGTCACCTTCGACAGCAGCAACAACGTAAGCTCCATGACCGACGCCGATGGTAATGCGATCAACTTCACATACAGCGGCGGACTGTTGCAGAGCGTCTACGACAATTTTGGCCACACGCTTACTTTCCATTACACCGGAGCGCTGCTGACCTCGGTCTCCGATTCGGCGGGGCGCAGCGTTGCCTTCGGCTACACCGGCAACGACCTCACCACCTACACCGACCCTGAAGGAAAGGTCTGGACCTACGGCCCGGACAGCAACCACCGCATCCTGACACTGAAGAACCCTCGCAACGTCACCACCGTCACCAACGTCTACGATGCCTTCGGGCGGGTACAGAGCCAGACCATGCCGCGCCAGACCGGCACCACCACCTACAACCTCTACTTTTCCGGCTATCGTAACATCGAGGAGGACGGCACCGGCCACCAGACCATCTACCATTTCGACGAGCAGAAACAGCTCCTGGGGGTGGAGAATGCCCTGGGCCAGAGAACCACCAGATACTACGACGGTCAGGGGCATGTCGTAGCAGAGACCGATCCCCGGGGCTACAGCGCTGCCTATCTTTTTGACGGCAACAACAACCTGACCAGAGTAACCGACCCGCTCATCAGATACACCTACACCACCTACGACAGCCAGTTCCGTCTCACCGACGTGACCGATCCCCTGGGGCACACGACCCACACCGATTACGACACCAAGCACCACCCGATAAAGACCACCGTCTACCCGGCCACAGGCCAATCCATCTACACCCAGAAAAGCTACTATGCCAACGGCCTCGTGAACACCACAACCGACGGCAGAGGTGTCATTACCACCCTGACCCAGGATACCTACGGTAATCCGGCCACGAGCAAGACCTCCACGGCCCCTGCCATCACGTATGTCTACGACGGAATCGGCCGGATGACCTCCCTCACCGACCAGGAAGGGGCCAAGACCTCCTTCATCTACGACAAGAGGAGCCTCCCCACCGGCAGCACCGACCCGCTGACCAGAAACACCACGCTCACCTACTACGACGACGGCACCCTCTGGACGAAAATGGACCGCAACGGCAAGACAACAACCTTCACCTACACCCCCACCGGCAAGGCCAACAGCATCGCCTATGCCGGGGGCACCACCGTCTCCTACACCTACGACCAGGATGACAACCTGACCACGATGCTGGACTCCCTGGGGACAACCACCTACGGCTACGACAATGCCAACCGCCTGTCGAGCATCACCGACCCGCGGGGCTTCACCATCGGGTACGACCGCGACGCCAACGGCAACGTCACCAAAATCACCTATCCCGGCAACAAGACGGTGAGCTACACCTATGACGCCCTGAACCGCATCAAAACCGTCACCATCGACTGGCTGGGGAAAACCGCCACTACACCTACGACGATGCCGGCAGAATGGCCGACCTCACCCAGTTCAACAACACCTACACCCGCTACACCTACGACA
>NZ_JAHDIW010000034.1:0-4215 GCF_018531165.1 Geobacter grbiciae
CGCTGCTGCTGTTTCATGTTTACCTCCCTCTCGGTAGTTTACCAAGCGGGAGTGTCCATCGTCATCAGGATACCTCAAAATGCAAAAAATTTTTCGCCTCAATTTCACCCTACCTTACGGCAAGCGCTTCCAACTTCTTAAAGACAGTCACCTCGTTTCGGTTTCAGGTCAACACCGTCAATCTCTCTGTTTACGCTGCTTCGCGCGGTTTTGTCTGCCCGGTTTGTCATTTTCTCGGTAGGAGCTGTATTCCCCTTGATGAGGACCGACCGATGAGTACCCGGACACTTCTCACTATCGAATCTTTTGCGGAAAAGCTGAAGATCAGCCGCTCAACGGCCTATTCCTGGCTTGCCGACGGGAAGCTTGTCGTCGGCCGCCACGTGGTCCGGATCGGCCGGGTGGTGCGCGTTGTGTGGGATGATGATCTCCTTGCCCATCTGCTGGCCATTTCCGTTGACGAGGCCGAAGAGTTGCGCCCTCAATTCAAGCGCAACGGCAAGGGAGGGCGCAACCGGCTCGCCATTGATCCCAATCTGCTGGAAAGCCTCTGATAATCGGGCTATACTTCTTCCTGGACGGATTCCACAGGGGAAGGAGGTTCGAAAGGAGTTGTACCAATGGCAGGAAGCTATGCCGCGCTTAACCTGGAAGTTCTTGACAATTCAAAGAAATACGAAGGACGCATCGCCCGCAAGGGCGGGTCGAAGAAGCTCTATCTCGATTTTTTCTATCACGGAATCCGGATAGAGCGGTCAACCGGGATGGACGATACTCCACTCAACCGAGCGAAAGTCGAAAAGCTGCTTGCTGCAATCCTGGAACAAAAAAAACTTGGCACCCTGGAATTCGCCAAGCTCTTTCCCGGGGCAAGCGAGGAGGAAAAGGTCTTCCATACCCGGCTGGAGCATCGCGAATATGCTCCTGACGCGCGGGGTATTACCTTTGGCGACTATGTGACGAGGTGGTACGGGACCATCTGGCCCAATTTCCCCTCCCACACCAAAAAGGAGGATTACCGCAGCGCCATCGACTACTGGCTCCTCCCCTACTTCGGCCAGAAGTCGTTTTTCCACATTACCGGCATCGAAATGCAGAAGTTTCTGGCCACCCTGAAGCACCGGGCAGGGCCGAAAGCGGGGGAGCCGCTCTCCCGCGCAAGGGTGGTCAATGTGCTGCAGGTTTTCAAAACTATCTGGAGCGATGCCGTCGAGGAGCACCGGTGGACCCTGACCGACCCATGCCGGTCGCTGAAAAAGCATCTCCCCAAGAAGCGGAAGAAGGTGGTCGAGGTCTTCCGCTTCCACGAGTGGGGGGCCATTATCGAGGCGATGGAGCCGTACTACCGGCCGGTGGCAAAACTGATGGTTCTGACCGGGATGATCGCCTCGGAGCTTGCCGCTCTCAAGAAGACCCACATCCGGGACGGTTTCCTATACGTGGAGCAATCCATCGTCCGGGGCGAGGAGTCAGATTCCCTGAAAACCGAATACCGGGAGCGGCGCATTCCCCTTACCAGGGCCATCACCGAAATTCTGGAACAGGCGACGACAACTGCCACGGGGGAATATCTCTTCACGATGGAGAACGGTGCAACCTTCACCGCCGAAAAATTCCAGCGCCAGGTCTGGACTAGGGCACTAGCCAAGGCTGGAGTCAAGTACCGAAAACCCTACACGACCCGCCATACCTTTGCGGCGTGGGCTCTTGCCATCAGGACTGACCAGAACCGGTTGGTGAACCTCATGGGGCATGCGAGCAGATAGAGAAAAACCCCGGCCACCTGCGAAAGTTCCTGCGAAAGTCGGGGCAACAAAAAAAGAATCCCGAAGGATTCCTTATTGTTAGATGGAGCGGGAAACGGGATTCGAACCCGCGACCTTCAGCTTGGGAAGCTGACACATCGACGTTTCAGAAGTTTTCATCCTGTCTCTCACTCCATCACTACCTCATCTTATCACCTTGACTTAACTGAGTTTTTAGCCTATTTTGTATTTCCAACTGTTTCAATTTGCCTCTCTGCTTGCCAACTTCCAAACGGAAACAAAACGGAAACATGAGGTTTTTAAAAGAGCAAACGGAAACAAAACGGAAACACGAAAAGAGAGCAAAATGGGCAAACAATTCACGGAAAAAGCAATCGCTGCAGCGAAACCAAAAAGCGCGAGATACTATCTACGTGAGGGGCGTGGATTTGCCCTGCAAATCCTACCCTCCGGAGCCAAGGCTTTTGTGTACCTGTTCGAGTTGAACAAGAGCAAAGGGTACGTGCTTCTTGGACATTATCCGGACTGCTCCCTTGCGGATGCGAGGATAGCATATAACGATGCGTACAAGTTAGTGAAAAAAGGTATTGACCCCCGCGATCATAAAAAAGCAGCCATCGAGGAACAGTCCCGCTTGGCCAGCGAGGCTAAACTTCAGGCGGAGGCAATGGCCCTCGCTGCTGCTCAGCTGGAAAGAGACACCTTCGAAGCCCTGATATCGGATGAGATTCCAGAGAACTATGTCCCGGTAACCGTCGAGCAGCTTGCTGGAGTATGGTATGTCAAATACTCAAAGGAGAACCATTCGGACAGATGGCGTGAAACGATCCTCAGCGCCATCAAGACCCACATCATTCCCGGTATCGGCAAAATGGAAATCTCCTCAGTGCGACACAAGCATGCTTTGTCTCTTATCGAGCAAATTGCAACCAGGGTCCCGGGATCTGCTCGGAACGTAATGAAATTTGGCAGGCAGATGTTCAAATATGCCTGTCGTCAGGAGTGGGCAGAGATTCAACCTTTCCAAGAGATCACAGCTTCTGTTCCCAAGATTGCACCCAAAACTGATGATCGTCATCTTGACGATGACGAAATCGTGAAGGCGTGGGGAGAAATCAGCAAAGGACCAAGCTCGGCTGAAGTCAAGCGTGCGCTTAAATTGATTTTGGTAACAGCCCAGCGTCCGGGTGAAGTTGCACAAATACATCGTGACCAGATCAAGGACAGATGGTGGACTATCCCCGCAGAGGTTGCTGGCAAAAATGAACGTGAGCACAGAGTATATTTGACTGATACCGCTCTGGAACTGATCGGACAAAGCAAAGGACACATCTTCTCATCTGGTAGAGGGAAAAGAGGACACATTTCCGAGAACACTCTTTCACAAGCAATAAATCGAGGCTATTTGGACGATAATGCCGTGAAAGTTGTTGGCAATAGAAAGATCAAAGCGCGTAAAGAGCCCTACTTCGGGATGAAACCATGGTCACCGCATGATCTTCGTCGAACAGCTCGTACAAATATGGCTCGTGTCGGTATTTCAGACGAAGTTGGTGAAGAGGTCATTAATCACATCAAGCCAGGAATTGTTGGGGTATACAACAAATATCGTTACGATAACGAGAAAAAAGATGCCCTCCTCAAATGGGAAGGTCTATTACTTGAAATACTGAATAATAAACCTTCAGCAAGTTGACTTAGCGAGGTAGCACATTGTGAAGACAGCAATACAGGCCATTGAAGATTTGTTTGATATTCCGATCTACTCTACTGGTCCGGCATCTCAATTTGAGCCACTATCTGAACAAAACCTCATTTTGTTTTACAAATCATTATTAAGCATAGCCAACAGCATGTCGATGCTTTCTTCGCGACGAGTAACTCTAACATTTAGGGGTGACAGTGATATAAATCTATCGTACAAACTATCGTCAAATCGTGATCTACTTTCAGAAGATCTGTTATTTGATCTATATTTTTTCTTTGGTGAAAAAGCTAAGCATTTTTACGAAGTTAAAGATGACGAAATTGTAAATTCAAAATGGATGAAAGAAATTGAAGACTACAGCGAACATACTCTTGATTTCATTTTTGACAAAATTCAGCGTGAGCTCAAGTCAAAATCCAAAGAAATTAAGGAGTTCAAACTAGCCCATCCAGAATTTTGTGATTATTTTGGTGGTGACAACAAAGAGCGTTTCATTTCTACGCTGTCTGAAATCCCCAAATATGGTAGAGATTATTACTTGTATTTTTTGCATACAGCTGGCTGGATAGGCATATCTCAAATTTCCTTCCTTGTATCAACCAGTCTGAGTTATGACGCAGCGACAAATTTTGGGACCGATGGTAATAAGCAATATGTAACATATCCTGACACCGTGACAGCAAGTTCAGTAACTTGATTTTGTCGGCTATAACTATTTGATGTTCCTTGATAATTGAGCTA
>NZ_JAHDIW010000035.1:0-4117 GCF_018531165.1 Geobacter grbiciae
ACCGACTGGTCGGCAAAGTTGCCCGCATACTGGTGCATGACCGAGATGGTCATCGTGCTGAGGTCAACCCCGGTGACAGGTTCCAGTTCCTCGGCCAGCATCGATGTCGTCGAGCCAGAGCTGGGCCACCGGGGGGAATATGGGAAGTGTCCCTCATTTCCCCTTAACACTACCAGAAATCCCATCATGTTCTGCTTTTTCAGCTGCATACCAGAGTGGTGCACTTACGACTAGAATCTACCGTTCTTGCGTGGGACATAATCGATTTCATGACAAAACCACAAGAATACGAGCATTTGATAGGCAAGGGGTCGCCATTCGGATGTAATTACCAATCAGCCGACAGCTATTTGCTGATTGCCACCGTGAGCACAATATTTGCCGGTGTCGCCTTTGGGATAGGTTTTGCTTTCAAAAACAGAATATGGTCGGTTTCTTCGAGAGTAATGACCATATTGCTGATGTACATTGTCAATTTTGAAGGGCAGGTGCAAAAACTCCGTGAAGCTTTGCAACATAGAGCTTCACGGAGTTTTGTTTGGTTCAGATTGTTTCGTATCGGTCTGCCCCCTACGACATTTACAATATCAATGAAAAAGCAAATGATATTATAAATAGAGATATAAATAACACAAAATATTTGAGTAACTTAGATTTATAATTGGATATGGTTTTGTCACCGTAGTTTTCTTTTAAATTGAAAGCAGATAACAATAACCATGCAGACCCAACGGGCCATCTAATCCATTCACCAACGGCATCGATATACTTATCCTTTCTTATTAACTTAATAAATTCAGTATTATGTTTGGATTTAATATATTCATAGTATTTTCTATAATTGCTATACCATAACAAAAAACTAGCTACAGTGAAAAATATCAACACAAGTTGGAGAAAAGGAATTAATACCATTTTCCACCCCCGAGTGTCCATGTATAGCTTCCGCCAGCTATACCTCCAATATATCCAACTGCAGGACCAACTGTAATGCCAGCTCCAGTTACACTTCCGTCAGGGCTTCTATATCCGCCTAGCGACAATGCACCTAATCCGGCTCTACCAGCGTTAAGAAATGTCCCATTTAAGTCACTAACATTATTGGCATTGTTGCCGCTAAAATGGACTCCCGCTGCAGCACCATACACTGATGCTGCAGCACCGCCTCCAGCAACAAAAGTTACAGAGGAAGACCACCCTTTATACCAAGGCTTATTAGAATCATGAGCAAAATTGCCGTAAATTCCTACTGTTCCTCCAAAACCAAAAGCAGTCCCTGCACCTTCAAAACCGGTTGTAAATCCAGACTCTCCACTCGGGTCAGTCTTCATCACAGGGTTGTTACCCGTATAAGCCATCAGGTTAACATCCCCTCCGTCGAAGCCCTTCGGGTCCTCCGAGATGAACCGCCCGACGGAGGGATCATAATACCTAGCCTTCATGTAGTAAAGGCCATTCGGCTCGGCCATGACCCCGTATTTTGCAACATATTTGAACGGTTGGCTTATGGCTTCCTGCTGGTTGCCGATGGCTCCGAAGGGCGTGTAGGCATATCTGTTGACGATGTTGGCACTTGAATCAGTCAGAGCCACGGTGTGGCCGGTTCCATCGAAGTGGTAGCAGTACGGCTGGTTGCCCGAGGTCACCATGGCGAGAAGGCCATTGCCGTAGATGTAGTAGCGGGTGATGGCGTTGGTGCCGTCCGCCTCGGCCAGGAGATTGCCGTTGGTATCATAAATATACCTGGTGGTGGCACCGTTTCGGGTCGCCTCCAGCCGGTTCCCGGCGCCGTCGTATTTGTACTGGTAGCTGACCGAGCCGGTGATGCCGGTCAGCCGGTGGGCGTCGTCGAAAGTATAGTTGTCACCTGTCCTGGTGGCAAGCTGCCCTTCGTTGTCGTAGGTGAAGCTGGCGCTTCCGGCCTGCTGGAGTCGGTTTTTCTGGAGGTTCATGGTGAAATTCGTGTTTGAGGCGGTGGCGTTGAGACTGATGGGTACGGTCTGGGTGACGTTGGTCCGGTTGCCGTTGTTGTCCAGGGTGAAGGCGTAGGTGGCTATGGGGCTTCCCGCGTTGGAGAGGCGATTTTCGAGAGCGGTGAGCCGGTTGGCGTTGTCGTAGGTGTAGCGGGTGTAGGTGTTGTTGAACTGGGTCAGGTCGGTCATTCTGACGGCGTCGTCGTGGCCGATGACGTTGAGGGATTCGGTGAGCACCTGGCGGGAGGTGTCGGTAAGCCCCGATTCCCGGTAGGCCTGCATCTGCCGCTCCCGTTTCTCCACGAGTTTCCCCAGGCGGCTGCCGCCGAAGTCGTAGACGATGGCATAGGTGGAGCCGCGCTTCAGGGTGTGGTCCACCGTCTGGTCGGAGAAGTTGCCTGCATACTGGTGCATGACCGAGATGGTCATCGTGCTGAGGTCAACCCCGGTGATGGGTTCCAGTTCCTCGGCCAGCATCGTGTCGTCGAGCCAGAGCTGGGCCACCGGCGGTTACTCCTTTATCGGCCCAACCCCTCGCTTCCAAATTAGATGCTTGTCAGGACCAAACATGACTTTATCAATATTGCTTGGTACGGGAAATTCTAAAGCAAAGTTTCCACTAAGTCCTTTCTTCGTGGGAGTTAAATATACGAAGACAGTTGCAGTATCACCTTCTTTAATAACCTCTGTTTTTTCTACAGCCAATGAACTATGAAATGCTAATCCAGAGATTTTTAATGACATGTCGGGAACGGATTTAGTTTCGTGAATTTCAAAAAACTGGACATCGCGAAATTCTAAAGCCATTTTGCTAGTCATTGAGCAAGAACTTAATAAAAGCATTAGTAAAATTATCTGTGGCATGTGCCAACACCGCTGTTTGCATTAGATATTGAATTCTTTAGAGTAGATGGATTACTGTATGGTCCATATGGATTTAAATTCTCTCCAGTGCTACTGTTCCAAGCATTACATGCAAAGGAAGAACACGGTGCTAGATAACTCCAACCGTCAGCTCCATTTTGTTTATAGCTATTAATCACATTAAATAGAGATTTTTCTTGTGAGTCACTAAGATGCGAGCTACGTGTGGCCTCTCCTGTCCTTCCTGCTTCAATATTCTCGTGAAGACCATTTCCAAGGCCCATAGGATTGTTTCCCCAAGTTCCATATGTTGTAGTTGTTGTGCTACCATCAGGAGTATAAGATATCCAACTATGACCTGATAATCCACCACTGCCAAATAATCCATTGCCTTGTCCACTAGAGTGAATCGTTAAAACCCGACTCAGATACGAAGCGTCCAACGCTGGAATGTTGTTTCGTGTCCGGGCTTGGCTCTACGGTTTCACTTTTCCCTTCTCAATTTATTCTTAAAAATAATAAAACCTGCAAACATTAACACCCATCCTATTCCAGTCGATAATTTATTTTCATAAGAACTGAAAATGAGTTCATATACGAAAATACTAGAATAAATAGTAAACAATATTTTATAAAACTTATATGCTTTTATTGTATATGTTTTATCTTCCATAATCATCTACCACACCCTTTCATTCCACTAAAAGTGTCACGTAAAGTCATGGTAGTATCTAAAGCATTATAAACTGCTTCGAGAGATGACATTGATGGTGTAGCACCACCAGCAGCAGCGCCTAACAACAATGAACTTGTATTATAGGTAAAATCAGCAGCTTGGTGGCTTTTAGTTAAAGCATAGGAGGCGTTATATGTAAGACTTGGATTAGGTATTGATACAGGATTGCTTTGAATAAGACCAGTTGCCATCTGTACTACACCACGGCCTGCCATCTCAGCACCATATATGGCACTGCCAACTCCAACTACAGCACCAGCACCGCCAGTACCAGAGAGAAGTGCTCCACCAACAACAAGTACACCCCCCTTAGCTAAATTGCTGAATCCTTCTGATATAAGTCCAGGGTTAATCAACCCACTTGGGTCAACCCCCATGATGGGGTTACCGCCGACGTAAGCCATCAGATTCACATCACCAGCGCTGAAACCAGCGGGATCTTCAGAAATGAAGCGCCCGATACTAGCATCATAATACCTTGCCTTCATGTAGTAAAGCCCGTTCGGCTCACTCATAACGCCGTATGTTCCCACATACTTGAACG
>NZ_JAHDIW010000036.1:0-3361 GCF_018531165.1 Geobacter grbiciae
CGAAGGCTAGAGTCTTCGTGTTGATATCGTTCTTTGACAATTACATAGCGAGATGTAAGTAAAGGTATTTACCTTTTAGAGGTAAGTACGCAGGGTAGCACGACGTATTCAATTTCGGGAATACATTGTGATCAAGCTACTAAGGGCGTACGGTGGATGCCTAGGCAGAGAGAGGCGATGAAGGACGTGGTAAGCTGCGATAAGCTTCGGGGAGCCGCTAAACAGGCTTTGATCCGGAGATTTCCGAATGGGGAAACCCGGCAGAGGTCATGCTCTGTCATCGTGCACTGAATCCATAGGTGCATGAAGCGAACGGGGGGAACTGAAACATCTAAGTACCCCCAGGAAAAGAAAACAATAGTGATTCCGTCAGTAGCGGCGAGCGAAAGCGGAGAAGCCCAAACCGGTGATACTACGGTGTTGCCGGGGTTGTGGGGCCCCGACGTGGGATTGATGATGGGTAGCAGAACGGTCTGGAAAGTCCGGCCATAGCGGGTGATAGCCCCGTATGCGAAACCTTGATTCACCCTAGGGTGTCCCCGAGTACCGCGAGACACGTGAAATCTCGTGGGAATCCGGGAGGACCATCTCCCAAGGCTAAATACTACTCTCTGACCGATAGTGCACTAGTACCGTGAGGGAAAGGTGAAAAGTACTCCAATGAGGAGGGTGAAATAGAACCTGAAACCGTATGCCTACAAGCAGTGGGAGCCCCATGTATATCAGGGGTGACCGCGTGCCTTTTGCATAATGAGTCAGCGAGTTACTCTCGGCAGCGAGGTTAAGCTCATAGAGTGGAGCCGCAGCGAAAGCGAGTCTGAATAGGGCGCATGAGTTGCCGGGAGTAGACCCGAAACCGGGTGATCTATCCATGTCCAGGGTGAAAGGAAGGTAACACTTCGTGGAGGCCCGAACCCACTGGCGTTGAAAAGCCAGGGGATGAGGTGTGGATAGGAGTGAAAGGCTAATCAAACTCGGAGATAGCTGGTTCTCCCCGAAATATATTTAGGTATAGCCTCGTGAAGTAAGTAGTGGGGGTAGAGCACTGAATGGGCTAGGGGTCCTACCAGATTACCAAACCCAATCAAACTCCGAATACCACTAACTGTTATCACGGGAGTCAGACTGCGGGTGATAAGATCCGTAGTCAAAAGGGAAAGAGCCCAGACCGTCGGCTAAGGTCCCAAAATCCATGCTAAGTGGAAAACGATGTGGAAATGCCCAGACAACCAGGAGGTTGGCTTAGAAGCAGCCACCCTTTAAAGAAAGCGTAATAGCTCACTGGTCGAGTGGGTCTGCGCGGAAAATGTAACGGGGCTCAAGCATGGTACCGAAGCTGCGGATTCGCATCTTAAGATGCGAGTGGTAGGGGAGCATTGTGTAAGCCTGCGAAGGTCGACCGCGAGGACGGCTGGAGGTATCACAAGAGATTATGCTGACATGAGTAGCGAAAATGCGGGTGAGAAACCCGCACACCGAAAACCCAAGGGTTCCTCAGTAAAGGTAATCTGCTGAGGGTTAGTCGGTCCCTAAGGCGAGGCCGAAAGGCGTAGTTGATGGGAAACAGGTTAATATTCCTGTACCACTTGTCGTTGCGATGGGGGGACGGAGAAGGGTAGGCGAGCCGGGTGCTGGACGTCCCGGTTTAAGCGTGTAGGCGGGAGAGAGAGGCAAATCCCTTTCTCCATTCAACGCTGAGGCGTTATGACGAGGGGGTATCCCCACAAAGTCGTTGATCCCATGCTTCCAAGAAAAGCCTCTAAGCTTCAGACGGCAGGTGACCGTACCGTAAACCGACTCAGGTGGGTGAGGATAAATGTCCTAAGGTGCTTGAGAGAACACTGGTTAAGGAACTCGGCAAATTGACACCGTAACTTCGGGAGAAGGTGTGCCCTCACTAGGTGTAGCGATTCGCACGTGAAGCCGAAGAGGGTCGCAGAGAAATGGCGGTAGCGACTGTTTACTAAAAACACAGGACTCTGCTAAGTCGCAAGACGATGTATAGGGTCTGACGCCTGCCCGGTGCCGGAAGGTTAAGGGGATTTGTTAGCGTAAGCGAAGCTTTGAACCGAAGCCCCGGTAAACGGCGGCCGTAACTATAACGGTCCTAAGGTAGCGAAATTCCTTGTCGGGTAAGTTCCGACCTGCACGAATGGCGTAACGATTTCCGCGCTGTCTCAACCAGTGGCTCAGCGAAATTGAATTCTCGGTGAAGATGCCGAGTACCCGCGGCAAGACGGAAAGACCCCGTGAACCTTTACTACAGCTTGACAGTGACATTCGGAATAGCTTGTGTAGGATAGGTGGGAGACTATGAAGCTGGGACGCCAGTCTCGGTGGAGTCATCCTTGAAATACCACCCTGGTTGTTTTGGGTGTCTAACCTAGGCCCGTCATCCGGGTCGGGGACACTGTCTGGTGGGTAGTTTGACTGGGGCGGTCGCCTCCCAAAGTGTAACGGAGGCGCACGAAGGTTCCCTCAGGCTGATTGGAAACCAGCCGTAGAGTGCAAAGGCATAAGGGAGCTTGACTGCGAGACAGACAAGTCGAGCAGGTACGAAAGTAGGTCTTAGTGATCCGGCGGTTCTGTATGGAAGGGCCGTCGCTCAACGGATAAAAGGTACTCCGGGGATAACAGGCTGATCTCCCCCAAGAGTTCACATCGACGGGGAGGTTTGGCACCTCGATGTCGGCTCATCGCATCCTGGGGCTGAAGTAGGTCCCAAGGGTTTGGCTGTTCGCCAATTAAAGCGGTACGCGAGCTGGGTTTAAAACGTCGTGAGACAGTTTGGTCCCTATCTGCCGTGGGCGCAGGATACTTGAGAAGAGCTGTCCTTAGTACGAGAGGACCGGGATGGACGTACCTCTAGTGTTCCAGTTGTTCCGCCAGGAGCAGTCGCTGGGTAGCTATGTACGGAAAGGATAACCGCTGAAAGCATCTAAGCGGGAAGCCTCCTTCAAGATTAGGTATCCCTGGGAGCAATCCCCTGAAGGCCCGTTGTAGACCACAACGTTGATAGGCCGGGTGTGTAAGCGCAGCAATGCGCTCAGCTGACCGGTACTAATCGGCCGTGAGGCTTGATCATAATTATTTCCCGAACTATTTGACGGGGGTGGTAACCCCACCCCCCATATTTACCCCGTTAAACATCTCGCTCATGTGATTGGAAAGATACATCTACAAGTTTTCTCGGTGGCTATGCCGAGGGGGTCACACCCGTTCCCATCCCGAACACGGAAGTTAAGCCCCTCTGGGCCGATGATACTGCACGGGTAGCTGTGTGGGAAAGTAGGTCGCCGCCGGGAGTTTTATCCAAAAGCCCCGCTCTCTTCTCTGAGGGCGGGGCTTTTGCTGTTCCTAG
>NZ_JAHDIW010000037.1:0-3186 GCF_018531165.1 Geobacter grbiciae
TGAACGGTGGCGTTGGTGCTCTGGTGGCAGGTGGCGCAGGTGGAGGTCCGGTTCGTGTGCTCGTAAACCACTCCCTGAGTGTGGCACCCTGCGCAGTCCGCAGGCGTTACCACCATGTTGTGCTGGGCTACGTGATCAAAACCAACGTGGCAGGAAGTACAGGTGACCACGACCCCTGTCTTTGCGGAAAGTATAGTCTGTTGCACCGTGACATTAACGCTGCTGTGACAGGTATAGCAGGTGGACGTGCGGGAAAGATGCTCGTTCACCACACCAAGGTTATGGCACTGGGCGCAACTGACATCGGCCATGGCATTATTGTGATTGGTCTTGGGGTTCATGGTCGCATGACAGACACTGCAGTCCCGGACCACAACGGGCGTATTGGCGCCGGAAGCGTCCACAACTATCTGGTGACAGTCAAGGCATTGTTTACCGCGCTCAGCGATCAGTTGATGGTGTCGTCCCTGGTGAATCAGGTCGCCATGACATGCAATGCAATCGCGAACCACAACAGGAGTCTGACTTCCGGACGGACCAACCATCTGGTGGCAGTCAAGACATTGCTTTCCTAGACTGAGCAGCGCATGGTGCCGGTCCGCGGTTTTCCCCTGCGCATCGTTATGACACCCCCTGCAATTGTTCTCAACAAGCGCATGGGCCTCGGGCTGCATAATCGGCACGAACAGGAACAGTGCCAGCAGCGCAAAAACGGTCAGGCGCCCCCTTTCAGAGCCATCTTCAGTCTTCATCTTTTTCCCCTTTCAACTCCGTGACACAGCCTTTTACACGACCAACGAGAAGAATCAAGCCCCAACCATTGATTAACGAATATTAGTTATTTGTGACACATATTGCAAGAAGTACAAAAAAGGCGGCACCGTATCTGCCGCCTTGAGTAGGTTATGGAGTTCGTCCACTATGACCTCTTCTGTTGAGTTTTTTCAGTGAGGCCGGGGGAAGGCTCCCCCGGCCATTCTCTCTTGAAACAAACTCAATTGCACTCTACCAGGTTTCGCCCCCTGATATGGAACCATGCTCACCGCAGTTGGTGCTGCAGCTGGACGTACCGTACGTTCCCGAGGCGGCCTTCTTGAAGGCGGTGACGTGAGGCATCTCGCCTCCCTTGCCGTCGCCCGAGTAACGGGCAGGCAGGCCGGGGGTGGCTGTCCCAATGAGCCGCGACACCTTGCCGCCATGGGGCACCCGAATATGACAGTCGATACACTTGACGCCGCTATGGTCACCGGTGGTGTGAACCTCGCCTGCCCCGGAGAAGTTGTGACAGTTCCAGCAGAACGACATGGAGTTGTTGTTCATCGTCTGGAAGGTGCCGGTGGTAACCCCGGCCACAGTGTAGGGCCATGCCTTGTTGGTCCCCTTCAGGGACCAGGTGATTCCCGCCCCCTGAATACCGGTATCGACGAAGTCGTGGCAGTCGGCGCAGGTCATAGTCTGGTTTCCGACATTCAGCCACGGCGCCTTCATTTCCGTTGTTTTCAGGGCGCGCGGTGCGGGGGAGCCGGTCTGGTTGTTGAGGGTGACGATGACCGGGTGGGCGGACCGGTTGGTGGGGCTGAACTCCCAGGCCTGATCCGTCAGGTTGAGCCCGGAAGGACCAACAACACCAGACGTGGCATTGGTTGTGGCGCCAAGGCCGTTGGAGGAGTGGCACTTGACGCAGAGTTGGTACATCTTGGCTGCCGGCGTTGCCGGGGTATAGCTGGTCGCTCCGGTCCACGTCGTGGTGCCGTAGCCCGGCTCAACCCCGTTATACGTGGAGTAGTTCGCCGCGTAGCCGGGATGTTTCTGGGCATGGGACTGCGACCCGTGGCAGTTGGAGCAGGCGTACTGTTGGCCGGCTACCCCGGCAGCGATAGTGTCCTTCACGGCGGTTGCCATGCCGTCGGTTGCCGGGATGTCGTGGCAGGTCTGGCAGACGGTGGCGGCAAAGCCGCCGTGCTGGGTTACCAGGTTTACTTTATGGCAGTAGGAGCAGTTCCCCTGCCCAACCGCGGCGGTGTGTCCCGCCATGGCCGGAGCCGCCATGGCGAGGAGCGCGGCTGTAGTGATGACGATGCGCTTCATTTCTTTCCTCCATTCGGTTCGCTGGATTCTGTTCACGTCACACCTCCCTTACTGGACCTGGAAGGCGCCCTCGGCAACGTAGAGGCTGCTCGAGGAGGGAGCGACACGGAATTTCATCCAGCCGTAGCCGTTCATCCGCTGGGCGATGGAGGTGACGTCGATATCCTTCCACCCGGTGCTGCTCGTGCTGTAGCTCGTGTAGTAGCGGGTGTTCACCGAGGTCCCGTTAGACTGGTACGGGTAAATCCTCAGGGTCCGCGAGGAGCTGATGGAGGAGACGTACACCCGCAGCACCACCTTGGTGGCGGTCAAGGCGTCGCGGTTCAGTTTCATGGCGATGACGTAGTTGCTGCCGCTGCTGCCATACTGCAGCAGGTAGCGGTCGGTGGTGTTGCCGTCGCGGAAGTTGGCGGTGACATCGCTGCTGTTGCTGTCCGAGGAGGTGACGGAGTAGAGCCGCTGCATGGACAGAACCTGGTCGGCAAAGACCGAGCTGCTGGTCGGGGCCGCTTGGACCGTGACGATGACGGTATCGCTGGCGGTGGCCCCGGCGTTGTCGGTGACGGTCAGAGTCGCGGTGTAGGTGCCGGCCGTGGTGTAGGTCTTGGTGGCGCTGGCGCCGCTGCCGGTGGTGCCGTCGCCGAAGTTCCAGGCGTAGGAGGCGATGGTGCCGTCGGGATCGGTGCCGCTGCCGGTGAAGGTGACCGCCTGGTTGACCCCAACCGTCACGTCGGCGCCGGCGTTGGCGGTCGGCGGCAGGTTGTTGCCGGCTACGGTGTGGCAGGCGTTGCAGCTCTGCTGGATGCCGGCCATGCCGTCGTTGATGACCTTGACCACCGTGGCGTTGGTGCTGGTGTGGCAGGCGGTGCAGTAGACCATTTTCTCTTCATGGGCGGCGATGAAGCCGGTCTGGTCGATGAGGCTGATTTTGTCATGCTGGCCGGCATGGTTACCGAAGCCGCCGATGGCGTTGTGACAGTCGGCACAGACTACCGGCTGACCGCCGAGACCTTTCTGGACGGCCGCGGTTATGGCCGTGTTGGTGCTGGCGTGGCAGGCGGCGCACTGGAAGCCCCGCTGGGCGTGCAGGTCGGTCAG
>NZ_JAHDIW010000038.1:0-2706 GCF_018531165.1 Geobacter grbiciae
CGTATTTGCCATGAACTTCTCCGCAAACACGGCCGCCGCTTGAGTTGGGAGTGTCTACTATTGACAGGACACCTCAGGTGTTGGCAAAGGTCTTTTTGCTGACTTGATTCACCGCAACTCTAGCCGCTCGGAAAGCCCGATAATAAAGATCAATTGCGGTGCCATTCCCGAAACGCTTATTGAAGCTGAACTGTTCGGCTACGAGAAAGGTGCTTTCACCGGTGCCAATTCTGCAAAACCGGGATATCTGGAAGTGGCTGACAAGGGCGTGCTTTTCCTGGATGAGATTGCGGAACTTCCGCTCTCCTCTCAAGTGAAATTGCTGCGGTTTTTGGAAGACGGACGCATCACCCGGGTGGGGGGAACTAACAGCCGCACCGTCGACGTGCGTATTATTGCCGCAACTCACCGCAATTTGGAAGAAATGGTTGAACTCAAGCTATTCCGTCTGGACCTTTTCTACCGTCTCAATGTGATACCTCTTCATGTCCCGCCATTGCGGGAGCGTAAAGATTGTCTCCTTCCTCTCATCCGTCATTACTTTGAGCTATTTGGAAAGAAAGCCGGCGTTACAAAGCGTCTGTCGAGGGCCGCAACTGACGTGATGCTTTCCTACAGCTATCCGGGAAACGTGCGTGAACTCATGAATGTCTGTGAGCGTCTGGTCGTCATGTCCGATACCGACCTGATAGACATCGCTGATTTACCCAAAAGCATGGTACGCAACGTATGCGAATACGATGAAATGAAAGATGCTTTTGGGGGGTGGTCCGACGGCATGTCCCTTCAGCATGCTCTGGACAAGGTTGAGAAGGCAATTTTGGAAAGGGCGTTAGAGGTTTACGGTTCCCAGCGCAAGGCTGCCACTAACCTCGGCGTCAACCAGTCAACCATAACCAGGAAGCTGCAAAAATACGGCATGGAATATCACTGACATCTATTCCTTCTCAATCGTTCCCCCACAGCGGTTCCTACCAATGATTCCGGAAACCTTGATTTTTCACTCTCCTGTCACTTTTATCCCTGCTTCTGCCAAACTTGCTGATATGTCTGTCAGTGTCAATAAGGGAATAGCATTCCTTCCCTTGATTTAGGGTTTTGTTGTTCAGTATGTCTCCCAGGGCACAGGCAGAGACGGGATCCTCTGGCGACGTTTGATCACTCTGATATACGCGGGTTGGTTACCGCATGACTTGGCTGCGTCGCGGAGCTGCCTCGCTCTTATTTCGGAAGTTCGGCTTGCGCCTTATTCGCTTACGAGTTTCGAGGGTTCTCCTGAACGTGATCGCGTCTCTGCCCCTGGCCTGGGATGTTTGTGATTTCGGGTTCGGGAGTCTCCTTGGGCTGAAGTTGATCTTTGTACTTCTTGCTATGCTGTCGCACCCGGCAATGTCGCGCAGGCGATGGCCCACATGAAAGCAGCAAGTTCACGGGCAGTGGCTGTGATGACCGCTTTTTTGTTTTTGCCCCTGGCAATAAGTTTTTTGAACCGTCCGCATAGCCTAACCTGTGCTTTCCATGCAATATTCCTGACTTCCTGAGGCAAACCTTCCGTCCTGGCAAGCAAGGCCCGGCCTTCCCGTGCGGGATGGCAGTAAGTATGTGCTGCCTCAGTGAGCGCCCGTCGCACATGACCATTGCCGGATTTGGTGATGCCACCTCGCCTAATTGCACCACCGCTGGAGTGTTCACTAGGGACGAGTCCCAGATAAGCCATCAACTGCTTTGCTGAGTCGAATCTTGTCAGGTCGCCGAGTTCAGCAACGGTTGTGACGGCGACAATCAGGGAGACACCGCGTAGAGCCTGTAAGGCTGTTACCAACGATGCAAGTTGCCACTGCGGCACCAGTTCCTGGATTTGTTTCGTAAAACGTTGCACCCGCTCCAACTGCTCTTGAGCGGCATGCACATATTCCTGTAGGGCGATTTGCTGTGCCCGATGCGGCATCTTGATCCCAGCGATCCAGTTCATATGGGCTTTCGTCCAGTATGCTTTGCCACTGTAACGGTGCCCATGCCGGAGCAGGAATGCCAACAGAACTTGGCGGGCAACTCGCAATGCCTTAACGGCATCTTCCCGCCCGCGGGACAAATCGCGCATGGCTTCATCTTCTACTGTTGGAACGTAAACACCTGCCAAATCCCCCGAACGATGCAGTCTTGCCAGACTCAGGGCATCGCGGCGGTCGTTCTTGATCCGATCACCGCTTTTGCGTGGGATCTTGGATGGTGCAACCACAATGCAGTCGAATCCTTGGTTTGTCAGAGAGCGGTAAATCTCGTAGCCACAGGGACCTGCTTCGTACACGAAACGAAGTTCGGAGCCTGTGCTTTGCAGCTTGCGGATAACCTTGCGCAGTGATTCCAAGTCACCGCCGATCGTGCCGTAGAACCGGACATCGCCGTCGCGTCCAGCATCGGCAAGGGCTACATCGATGGAGTCTTTGTGGACATCAAGACCGACGAATGTGGTATGCTTCTTAATGACCTGCCTCCTTGGTTGTGGCTCTGTGTGGTGAATTCCCATTCCCAACATAACCCACGTTGCAAGGGGCAGGTCGCTTATTTTCTACTGACAGACATGATGTCTTATTCATGGACGACTTGATCATAACTTGATTATGACGACATCAAAGTATCCAGACGGAAGGCAAGAGAAAGGGGGCTCATGGCCCCCTTCGTTGTTCTGCATTTCTTATGTGAAGT
>NZ_JAHDIW010000039.1:0-2363 GCF_018531165.1 Geobacter grbiciae
ATCAAAGTATCCAGACGGAAGGCAAGAGAAAGGGGGCTCATGGCCCCCTTCGTTGTTCTGCATTTCTTATGTGAAGTTATTACGAATTCTGGGCATCCACCACTGCAAGCGCCGCCATGTTCACGATGTCGCTCACATCGTCACCCCGCTGGAGGACGTGAACCGGTTTCTGCATTCCCATAAGAATCGGACCGATCGCTTCAGCCCCGCCTAGATGGTGGAGGAGTTTGTAGCAGATGTTTCCGGAGTTGAGGTCGGGGAAGATGAGGACGTTGGCGGCCTCCTTGAGGGATGCAAAGGAGAAGCTCTTCTGGATCATTTCCGTGACGACTGCCGTGTCCGACTGCATTTCACCGTCGACGATGAGGTCCGGGGCCTTTTGTTTGACGATCTCGACGGCACGCCTGACCTTCTGGGCCTGGGGATGGTTGACGGAGCCGAAGTTGGAGAAGGAGAGCATGGCGATTGTCGGCTCGATGTCGAGCATGCGGACTTTTTCCGCCGCAAGGATGGCGGTTTCCGCCAGTTCTTCCGGAGTCGGCTCGATGCAGACCGTGGTATCGGCCATGAAATAAATACCCTTCTTGAAGACCATCATGTAGAGACCGTGCACGCTGGACAGGCCCGGCTGTCTGCCGATGACCTCAAGGGCCGGACGGATGGTCTCGGGGTAATGGGTGTCGATGCCGGAGAGGAGGCAGTCCGCATCCCCCATGTGTACCATCATACAGCCGAAATGGGTGCGGGATTTGCGGGTCATGATCCGGCGTGCTTCAGTGAGGGTCAGTCCCTTGCGCTGCCGCAGGCTGAAGAGTTCCTGGGCATATTCTTCGGAACGCTCAAAGGTGGCCGGGTCAATGATCTGGACGCTGCCGTTGAAGTCGAGTCCCAGTTCCGCCATCTTTTCCCGGATCTTGTCCTGGTTGCCGATGAGGATCGGTTTGGCAATCTCTTCTTCAATGAGGATCTGAGTCGCCCTGAGGATTTTTTCGTTATCTCCCTCGGGGAAGACGAGCTTCCTGGGATCGGCTTTGGCCTTGTTAATGATCATCCGCAGGGCTTCCTTTGCTTTACCCTGCAACGACTCAAGATGCTCAACGTACTTCTCCATATCCTCGATGGGCTGGCGGGCCACCCCCGATTCCATGGCCGCTTTGGCAACTGCCGGTGCCACCCGCAGGAGGGCACGGGGGTCAAAGGGTTTCGGAATGATGTAGTCGCGGCCAAAGGAAAACTTCACGTTGCCGTAAGCGCGGCAGACCGAGTCGGGGCATTCCTCACGGGCAAGCTCGGCAAGGGCGAAAACAGCAGCCTTCTTCATCTCCTCGTTAATGGTAGTGGCCCGGACATCGAGGGCTCCCCGGAAGATGAAGGGGAAGCCGAGGACGTTGTTCACCTGGTTCGGATAATCGGAACGGCCGGTGGCGATGAGGACATCGCCCCGCACGGCATGGGCCTCTTCCGGCGAAATTTCCGGGTCCGGGTTTGCCATGGCGAAGATAATGGGATTCTTGGCCAGCTTGCGCACAATCTCCGGCGTGAATGCCCCCTTGGAGGAGAGGCCGTAGAGGACGTCGGCCCCTGTCGCGGCCTCTTCCAGGGTGCGCAGGGTAGTGTCCACGGCGAAGCGTTCCTTATACTTGTTCATCCCCTCGGTGCGTCCCTTGTAGATGACACCCTTGGTATCGCACATGATGAGGTTTTCTTTCTTAACCCCCAACGAGATGGCGAGGTTGGCGCAGGCGATGGCCGATGCCCCGGCGCCGTTCACCACGATGCGAATATCCTCGATCTTCTTGCCGATGATCTCCAGCGCATTGGTGAGGGCGGCGGCGGAGATGATGGCGGTGCCGTGCTGGTCGTCGTGGAAGACCGGGATGTTCATGGTCTTCTTGAGCTCTTCCTCGATGTAGAAGCACTCGGGGGCCTTGATATCCTCCAGGTTGATGCCGCCGAACGTGGGCTCGAGGAGTTGGCAGGCTTTGATCACCTCATCGGGGTTCTCGGTGTTCAGTTCGATGTCAAAGACGTCGATGTCGGCAAAGCGCTTAAAGAGGACCCCTTTCCCTTCCATGACCGGTTTGCCGGCAAGGGCGCCGATGTTCCCGAGCCCCAGGACCGCGGTGCCGTTGGAGACTACGGCGACCAGGTTTCCTTTCGCAGTGTACTTATAAGCATCTTCAGGGTTTTTCTCGATTTCCAGGCACGGTTCGGCAACGCCCGGGGAGTAGGCAAGAGAGAGGTCCCGCTGGGTAAGGCAAGGCTTCGAGGCGACGACTTCTATCTTTCCTTTGCGTCCGCTCGAATGGTATTCCAGGGCATCCTGTTTTTTGCTCATGTGGATACTTGCTCCTTTCTTGGTG